>JAFGIW010000090.1 GCA_016929415.1 Chitinispirillaceae bacterium
CTTTATTTCACAATTGCACGATTTTTTTTGTTCAAAGCTATGAAATTTTTAGAGATCTCACTGTCTACGATGCTCATTGCACTGTCTTCGATGCTCATTGTTTTGTCTACGATGCTCATTGCACTGTCTACGATGCTCATTGCACTGTCTACTATGCTCATTGCTTTGTCTTCGATGCTCATTGTTTTATCCACGATGTTCATTGCACTGTCTTCGATGCTCATTGTTTTATCCACGATGCCTGTTGTTCAGTCTACTATCCTCATTCCGCCGGCTTTGGTGCTGATTCCGTTGGTTTATATGCTCGTTTTTCTGCCGTTCTTCGACCACCTGCGAAAAAAAACTTCATCCGGCGGGTGCGTTTTGACGGATTCACCGGCGCGTCGGAGCCGTCAGTGTTAAACCGGTTTTTAACGGCGCAACAGCGGCCGCCTTCAGGACTTACTTTCGATTATGAATTCTTAGCAAACCCGGCGCTGAAAGGTACCTTTTGAATACCAACCTGATCCTCTTTGCTGCGGTTATCGCCGATTTTTGACTTTTTACCATCATAATACCTATTTTCATCTTGAACAGGGTACTTGATCGGCTGCAAGCTGGGGACTTCATGTAAATAATAGATCAAACATCGAACGATATCCCGGAAAGCGGCCCGAACCCAAAAAAGAAAACACCTTTTAATCAACTATCTAATCAAGGAGCGTATGTATGCATTTCTCCATTCGTCGAACAGCCTTCACGATTATCGCACTTGGCTGTCTGCTGCCGGTGTTCGCGCTTACTGAAATTGTAAGGACTGATGGTTCCGTAGTCCGGGGAACAATAGTTTCAGAAGACGCGGATGTAATTGTACTGGATGTTGACGGTATCAACCTCACCGTAGCGCGATCCACGATCCAGGAAATCCGCAGTGACGATGGTCAATCTGCTCCGTCCGCAAGCAGTGACGAAACAACCGGTTACAGCGGCGAGAGTACATCATCGACATCGGCATATACCGCCACCGACGTGCAGAGAGAAGCACCGCCGCCGACGCAGCCCGCTTCGGCAACGCAAAGCGCTCCCGTTTCCGGCAATGTCGATATAACCACTCAGGGCAGGCCCCGGATAGGCCGTGAGTCAAGAGAGCGTGTAACTATCGGTGCGGATGTTTACTGGTCGTTGGATGCCCAGGCGTTCACCGACAATAATACTGAAAATGAAACTCATAGCCGCCGGACTACTCTTGTCTTGAAGCCGTATGTCGGAATACGGCTTTCGGATATTTTAGAGGTACGGCCGTCACTGCAACTTACACGGACGGCAAGGTCCTCCGAGCAGGAGGTCCAACAAGGGGCAACAAGCGTCAGTTTGTCAGATGATACATCGTCAACAGGCCTCGGATTAGATTTTGGTTTATTTTTCTATCCGGTACGGGGCGGTTTTTTCAGGTTCGTTATCGGGCCGGCGGTCGGTTTCAATATAACCTTTCCTCCGAAATCTGAACGGTCGACCTCAACCACAACGATCGATTTGGAATTTGACCGGTATGTCAATATTACCATTCCGATTCATGTACCTTTCAGTTTTGATTTCGTTGTTTCGGAACATCTCGGGTTCAGGCTATCAAGCGATGTACTGAGTTTTAATCTGAATATTAATTCAGTGGAAGAAGATGAGCCATCCACCCTCGACTATACGGATGTGGACTTTTCAGCAATGCTTGATCTGACAAAAACAATAACACAACTGGGCATTGGCGTGTTTCTACTGTTTTAAGATGCAGCGCTGACGGTCTGCCCATCCCGATCAATCTTGTTTGAAACCAAGACATCTCGTCTTCCGGGCGAGGTGTTCTGGTTTCAAACAAGGATATCTTATCCATAATCTACCGCAGACAAAGGCCACGTCATGGTATATTGTTTTTCACACTTTGGGTGGGGCGCCCGTCGCAGCGTGTAAAAGTAGCGCGGATATAAAATGTTACAGGAAGATGGTAAGACAATAGAGGGAAAGAATTGCTATTTTTCCATCGACAAATTAAATTATGCTTTTCCCAACTTGGCGGAGCCGGGACCATAGAATTATCGGGTGTTTTCGATTTTTAAAATTCGCTGAAAAATGTATAGGTGTAATCCGTTGTTATTTAAACGAGTACAAACGGTGTGCGGCAAATCTCTTACATTTTCCGATAAAATTAGACTGCAAAAGGACGTGATTTATCCACTTTTAAAAGGAGGCACTATGATACGGTCGGTGTTGATCATTTGCTCTATGGTGGGGACCATATGGGCTCAGAATTCTATCAACGATTATTTCAATGATCAAATACTAGGTCGTGTTATACCTCACGTAGTTGATCCTGCAGGCATCGGCATGGGTCGCGCGGGTATCGCCGGCCCGATAGGCGGTAATTCACTGTTTTCCAATCCGGCGCTTGTCTCGTTGATGGACAGTGCACAGGTGAGTCTGGGAGGACGAGGACATTATGGCTATATCAATGATGAATATAGGGATGCTTATGCGGATGAGTTAGGCATACGAGGTATGGATTACGGATTTAGTGAAAGTGGAAAATTTACGCATGTGTCGGGTACCGTGCCATTTATAATCAACACTTCTGCTATGCCGCTTACTATCGCCGCGGGTTTGGGGTATCATAATGGATACGATTTTTCTTTCATAGAATTCAATGATTATAAGGATTCACTTACAAGCACTAACAGTTTAATCAAATACCGCGGCGGACTTAATTTTTTAGATATCGGCTTTTCGGTGGGATTAGCGGATTATGGGGCTGTGGGAATCTCTTTCAATCCCTCGATTGGCAGCGGAATAAGGGTAATGGAGGAAACGACCATTACCTCAAACACCATTGATGACGAAACTGAGATTGAGAGTAATTATAAATTGGGGCTCAGGGCATTTTTTGTCAATTTCGGTTTTGTCGGCCGTCCCTTCCGAAATACATCCGTCGGGACAATGACACTCGGTATGACTGTCCGTCCGGGATTTACCTTGAAATCGGATGAGGTTGAAGGGGAAGAGGAAACGGCATCGACTTCATCGGGAGCGGTGACGTCAATCGATACATCATTCGATTTGGAAGCCAAGTTAAAGGTTCCGGCATCTTTCGGGTTCGGAGTACACTGGCAGTTTTTACCTTTTCTTGCCTGGGCTGCTGAAATACAAACGCGTTCTTTTGAGAATATGGAGATTGAACATGAAATCGGCAACACCGACATTGAAATCGAGACAGGTCTTGAGAACGGCATTGCATTCCACACCGGCTTTGAAATCAAGGCGGGACCAGTACCGATACGCACCGGATTTTTCTTCGAACACGTCCCGATTGGGGAGAATGACGACACGAGAATTTATAACGATATTTATTACGATGGTCCTGTCGCAATCCTCGGCGGCAATCTGGGTGTCGGCATTCCGATCAAGATCGGCCGGGTTGACATCGGTTTGACGTATGCCCGTTTGAAGAAGGAAGACAGACGGCACCTGCCGGCAGGCACAGGTTTCAAGAAATACGAATACAAGGAGCACAATTTTTTCGGCTGCGGTGGACTTGTATTCAATATTCCCGCTCCGCGGTTCACTGCAGGTGGTGCAACGGCATCGGCGGCAAAGACGAGTCCTCCGGCGGGTACTCCGGCTCCCGCCGCTGTGCCTTAATCCAAAAAGGTCCAATAAGCGCCCGAGACTGCTCCCTCAGCGGATGAACCGTCTTCCTCCGTGCCGGCGAATGACGGATGAGGCTGAAATGTATCGCGAACGCATTTCAAGAAGGAGCGTGCAATATCGGCCGTGTCGGGTGTTGTTGAGACCTGAAACCGTATCAGGATCGTAGCGGTCTCGGAGCTGTCGGGTAGTCAACCCTTCCGGGCGGGACTCCGCCGATCACCGCACCCGCGGGTCTACACCGCCACATCCACTTCCTGCACAACTCCCGTGCCGCCGTTTTCCTTCAGATACACTCCGCTCTCCCGGAGCACGGCGGCAAGTTCGTTACCAGGGGTGGTAATGTCGTACTGCGTCTTCGCACTGCCGGTATAGAGCGCACCGATGCCGCTCTGGAGAAGTGAGGAAACGTAATCGGTGCCGTCGGCGGCCTTCTCCCAGACCTTCAGCCGGCTGAACGCCGAGTCGCCTTCGTCAATCCAGCCGTTCCCGTCCTCATCCAGCCGGGCGAGTTCCGAAAAACCGTTGCCGCTCTGCGGTCCGAAAAGTTCGGATCCGTCGTCGACGATGCCGTTGCCGTTTTTGTCGTAGGCGAGAAATGCGGTCCCTTCGCGGGGTGCGTAGAGAAGTTCGCCCGCGCCGTCGGCATCGATGTCGAACTCGAATTTCATATCGGAAAACGCCGCACCGATACCGTTAAGATCGATAATGAGAGGGTCTTTCAGGGCATCGCTGGCCTTGAGGGAAATATTCAATTCGCCGTAGGTTTCGCGGCTCAGCTCAAGGCCGACATCGAAACGGATGCTTCTTCCATCCGCCGTTTTAACCGCACCCGATGCGGAAAAAGCGACACCCTCTTCGGTGTAGTGCGTTTCTTTGTAGTGATAGTCTATTCCCCAGCCCTCCATTTGCGATGCCTGGTCGGCGGGCGTGGTTTCTTGGGCGGACCCGGGTGGAGTGTCAACACAATCCTGATTTCCCATGTCGTCGGGATTAAAGACCTTTATCTCTCTTCCCGTAAACATCTCGATGATCTCTTTCATTATCTGCGCTTTAATATCGCCGATAAATTCATCATCGATGCCTTTTAAAAGGGTTTTCTGCTGTTCAGGCGGGGAATCGGGGATGATTTGCGGAAGAATCCGGGGGGTTGGTTGCGAAATCTGCACCACATCCTTTTTTAGCATTGATTCCGTAATGATTCTGCCGTTGGTTTTTTCGGAATCGTAAGTAACGTCGGAGTTCGAGTCCCATTTCCGGAGATGCTCCTGAACCGTCGATGTGGCTATGCTGATCCGGGATGAAGCGAGTGAAACCTCTGAAGCTACGATACGCATGAATGCCTCCCTGCAAGCGCGTTACAGTCCTTTCTTGGATTATCGGAAATTGAAGGAGATACTTGAGGGGGAATGGGGCTTTTATGGAAAGTCGTTATGTAATGCATTAATTTTAGACGGTTCTACGGTGGTCGACATCACCGGCATTGCCGCTCAAGCTCGGTCACCGGGGCGGGGGGGCGGATCAGTTTTTTCACCAGCACCTTGATGCTTACCTCGCTGGTATCACTCTCGAAGAGATTGACATTGCCCATCAATGTGTCTTTGGCCATGAAAAGTTTCGGGTCGCTGTGGCGGATCGATACATCGTCGGGGTCTTCGAGGAAAAGCGTATCGGCAAAGAACCTTTTGATTCCGAGTTTCTGGCATACATATATTTTGCTGTGCATGCCGAAGACACGGACCTCTTTTCTATCAATTTTAATGAACAGACTCTGTACCAGAAATGCCTTGGAGTAAGTCTTTCCGTTTTTTACCTGTGTAAGACGGACTGCGTTGCACTGGTAGACTGCGGGAATATCGAAGGAGAAGAGGGCGCTGCTGCATGCCAGGGCGATCATCATTACCCGGTATACCCGGAGCGGCGGAAGTGATCTTGCGGGTTTAGGAATCATGGTATAAAAATACAACATCTCGTGCACGATCGGGCTATTAAACGGCGAGGGGAAGGTTTTCGGAGAGAACCGGGACCGTATCAGACATGCGCTCGATACCGGGAGCAGGGATTTAACCCGGATTAGTCAATCTACCGCATACTACTTCCTATGATAAACATTTGACGGAGTGACGAGGTGCCGTCATCCAGCGACGCAATGTATCGTCCGGCAGGTATCTTGTCGAAAGGAACATTTAGAATGGTTCCGGTAACCGTCAACCGGTGTGAGAACAGTTGACGGCCCGCCGTGGTAAAGCACGCAATGGCTGTATTCCGCCGGAGGTACGATTCCGGCAGACTGATCCGCATTGTTTTTCCGGTAACCGAAATAGTAAAGTGTTCTCGCGCTCGTTGAACGGGGGAGGGCTCCGGCTGCAGGGCGGTCTTCTCATCCGCAGGTGAAGTGAGGATGACTCCCCCCCATCCTGCCGCGACGAAGCAGTCATTACCGTATGCTATACCGGTTAATTGCTTGGTGGTACCTGAAGTCCGCGAAGTCCAGGTAATGCCGTCCTCGGAGGTCTGGATCGTCCCGTTCCGGCCGACCGAGACGAACCGGTTGTTCGCATAGATGATATCCTGAAGGTAATTGGTCATGCCCGTTACTTGGTTCCATACAACTCCATCGAAGGAATACATGACGATGACGCCTTCTTTCGCAGCCCGATACCAGTTGTTGTTGGCAACCAGGAAACGGTTTTTTGCGAATGCTATCGGCCACAGGGTGGTGTGCACTCCCGAATATTGTTTGGTCCAGGTTATGCCGTCGGGAGAGGTAAGGATAACACTCATTGTATCAACGCTGTTGTAATCACCGCACACCACAAAAATTCCGTTACCGTAAACCACACCGTTAAGAAAACCCGTCACTCCGCAATCCCGTGTGGTCCATGATGATCCATCGGGTGATGTGAAAATTCCTCCCTCGGAACCGACCATGATGAAAAGCCCGTTTCCATAAGATACGGTAACCATAGTCGCCTTTTTGTCACATTCACGTTTTGTCCAGAGAATTCCGTCCGGTGAGGTGATAATCGTTCCATATTCGCCGCCGGCGACAAAAAGGTTGTCCGCATACGTTATGCAATAGAGTGGTTGCGAGGTCGGATTGGTGGCTTCAATCCATTCGGTCCCATCGGCCGAAAGAAAAATTTTTTCATTCCCTGTAACAAGAACGAACAGGCCTCCCCCGTAAGCGAGCGAATAATATTCCGTGGAGACGTTCAACGGATTCTGTAATTTCCATACTGTCTGGCAGTACCCTGCCGCGATACCGAACAGTATTAGTGCAGCGGCAATTCGTAACCGGTAAGACGTTGAAACTATTGATGAAATGACCATACTCCCACCCTCCTCGAAATCATATGAAGCGAACGGTACAACAGAGGTTGTAACGTCTATAGTTAGTATTTAAAGCGGGCCCCTGAAGGTGCGTCCCGCTCAGGCATTCACAGGTTTATTAGCGAGTGTGAGATGTCGAATTAACTATCTGTTTATAATATAACATCGTTTTCCGGGCAGGGCATTCATCTCTTTCAAACTAAAGAAATGGAGGTAGACCCGATAACGCATTCCATTTCTTTACCCGGGTAGCGAGGAGATCCACTCCCGGATTTTCATCAGAGCCCTTTCGCACATCCGCTCCTGCTTCTCCTTTTTCCCGGGTTTACGTTTCACCGGCACCGTATCGAGCGGAGGGAAGAGTCCGAAGTGGATATTCGACGGCGTGAAGGGGTGTTCTTTCGATGCGGTGACGTGGTGAAGCAACGCACCGAGGGCTGTTTCGACCGGCGGCGCAGCCCACGGGTGTCCCGCTATGCGTGATGCAACCGCCGATGCCGCCAGGTGGCCTGTGGCGATGCTCTCGGTATACCCCTCGTTGCCGCAGAGTTGTCCGGCGCAAAAAAGGTCCGGGCGTTGACGGAATGACAGGTCATGCCGAAGAAGGGCTGGGGAGTCGAGGTAGGTGTTGCGATGAATGCTGCCGTACCGTAAAAATTCGGCACGCGCAAACCCGGGTATCAGGCGGAAAACGCGTTGCTGTTCGCGGATGGTAAGGCGCGTCTGGAAACCGACCAGATTGTAGCTCTCCCCCGAAGCGCGCTCGCGTCTCAATTGGCAGACGGCAAAGGGGCGTCTGCCGGTGCGCGGATCGATGAGCCCGACGGGCCGCAGCGGTCCGAACGCGAGCGCTTTATAACCGCGCTCCGCGGCGACCTCGATCGGGAGGCATGATTCAAAAAACCGTGCCTCCTCGAAATTGCGGGCGGTTACCCGGTCGGCCTCCCTCAACGTGTCGAAGAAAACCCGGTATTCCTCCTCGGAAAACGGACAGTTGAGATAGTCGCCCTCGCCTTTTTTCCACCGGGATGCAGGGAACGCGATCGAGTGGTCGATCGAGTCCGCCGCGACGATCGGGGCGATTGCATCGTAGAAGTGGAGTGCGCCGGTGGAAAAGGTCTGTTGCAGCCGGGAGGTGAGTTTTTCCGATGCGAGGGGCCCGGCGGCAATGACGCAATAACGGTGGCAGGGCGGGGGCGCCTCAACCTCTTTGAGGATATACGAAACAAGCGGTGAGGCCGTGATAAGTTCCCTGACTCGCAATGAGAACCGTTCACGGTCGACTGCGAGCGCCGACCCTGCGGGAAGCGCCGTTTCGGTTGCCGCTGCGAGAAGCGGGCTTTCGAGTGTGCGCAACTCCGCTTTAAGCAATCCGTGCGCCGAGGGCAATGCGTCCGATTTGAGGGAATTGGAACAGACCAGTTCCGCGGGAAGCGCGGTGGTATGCGCGGGGGTCATGCACTGCGGCCGCGCCTCGTAGAGCGCCACCGGGATTCCCCGGCGGGACAGTACCAGTGCTGCTTCACAACCGGCAAGACCCGCGCCGATAACGGCGACGGCGGCGTGCGGTGTATCAGTCATACATCCGGAGCGACGACTTCCGCACGATCCGGTCAAAGGTCCGCTACGGACGCCTCGGCAACGGGGCTTTCCGTCTGCTGCTGCTCCTCGAACCTGCACGACGGGCATCGAAGAAAAGCGCCCCTGCGCTTCGAATCCCGGAAGACGAGCATCGGGTAGCCGCACTGGGGACATTTTTTGTCAACCGGCCTGTCCCATGTCGCGAAGGAGCATTTCGGGTAGGTGCTGCAGCCGTAAAAGATTTTGCCCCTGCGCGTTTTCCGCTCGACCATCTGTCCGTCGCATCCCGGCTGCGGGCAATGGACCCCCGTCGAGAGTGACCGGGTGTTTTTACATTCAGGATATTTGGAACAGCCGAGAAAACGGTTGCCGTTGATCGACAGCACCACCATCGGGGAGCCGCACTTGTCGCAGGTCTCGCCGCTCGGGGTGACGGTGGCTTTTTCGAGCGGCTCGGTATATTTACACGCAGGAAAACCCTGACAGGCAAGGAACTTGCCGTTGCGGCTCCATTTGATGACGAGAGGATGCTTGCCGCACTCCGGGCAGATACGGTCGGTCATCTCCTGGTTCTGCGCGCGAAGGTCCTTGATGCAGCCGCGTACGCCGTTGAGACGGTCGGCGAACGGGTAATAAAAATCCCTGAGCACCGCGACCCAGTCGGCGTCGCCGGTTTCCACTTTGTCCAGGGAGAGTTCCATATCGGCGGTGAACCCCACGTCGAACACGTTCGGGAACTCCTTCACGAGGATGTTTTTCACCATAAACCCGACTTCCGAGGGGACGAAGCGGCGCTGTTCAAGCACGACGTATTTACGCCGCTTCAACGTATCGATGATCTGCGCGTATGTACTGGGACGGCCGATGCCCTTGTCTTCCAGCTCGCGAACGAGGGAGGCCTCGGAGTAGCGCGGCGGCGGCTGGGTAAAGTGCTGTTTTTCCGAAAGTTCAATAAGCGCCGGGCAATTTCCGACCTGCAGATCGGGCAGCCGCTCGTTTGCGCCTTCGCCGTTTTCCGAACCGTCCTCGACGGTTTCGTCGTAAAGTGCGAGAAAACCGTCGAATTTCATGATGGAGCCGGTGGTGCGGAACACGCAGTTGTCGGCGATGGAATCGACCCTGGTCGCATTAAAGACGGCGTTTTCCATTTGTGAAGCAAGAAACCGTTTCCAGATCAGTTCGTAGAGTTTAGACTGGTCTTTTGAAAGGAAATCCTTCACTTTCGCCGGAGCGAAGTCGAGGGTGACCTGCGATGGCCGGATCGCTTCATGGGCATCCTGGGCGTTTTTCGACCTGCCGTAAAAACGGGGTGATTGCGGGAGATGCTGTTCGTCGAAGAGCGTTTTTATGACATTTCGTGCGTCGCTCATGGCCTCCTGTGCAAGGCGTGTCGAATCGGTACGCATATAGGTGATAAGTCCGAGCGATCCGTGTATACCGAGTTCCAGACCTTCGTAAAGCTGCTGGGCTACCATCATGGTTTTTGCGGCGGAAAATCCCAATTTTCGGGCTGCTTCCTGTTGAAGCGTGCTTGTAATAAAGGGCGGATAGGGTTTTCGCAATTTTTCATTGCGGACGACATCGATAACCGAAAAAGTTTTATCGCGGACACGATCAACAATCGCCTTTGCGGATGCGGCATTGGGGATAAGGGGGTGTTCATTGTCGCCTTTTTTCCCGTCCACGGAGATAACCTTCGCACTGAATTGTACCCCTTGGTAATTGAATTGCCCGAGAATCGACCAGTATTCGGTTTTAACGAACTTCCGGATGGACTCTTCACGTTCACAGATCAGCCGCAATGCGACCGATTGAACCCTGCCTGCACTCAGACCGCGGAATATGGTTCGCCAGAGTATAGGTGAAATCTGATAACCGACAATACGATCAAGTATCCTGCGTGCCTGCTGCGCGTTGACCTTGTTCATGTCGATTTCTTTCGGGTGATCGAATGCCGTCAGAACGGCGCGTTTGGTAATCTCGTTGAACATGACCCGTTTAATGGGAATATGGTTATTTTTTATCGATTCCGCGACATGCCAGGCGATTGCCTCACCTTCACGGTCGGGATCGGGGGCGAGATAGACGTCCTCCGCTTTCGCGGCATCCTCTTTCAATGCCTTCAGGATGCGCCGCTTACCCTTTGACGTGGTATATTTCGGTTTGAAATCATGATCGATATCGACCCCGAGTTCTTTCTCGGGCAGATCGATGATATGTCCCATGGTTGCACGGATGGCAAAATCTTTCCCCAGATATTTCGAGATCGTTTTGCATTTTGCCGGTGATTCGACAATTACCAGATGTTTCGACATAGTTTGATTTTTCCCTTTTCCTTGAGTACTCCCCCGAATAGTCTGTCTCACTCTTTTGTGATGAAAATATAATCAATGTTCAAAACAGCGCCTACCGGTTAAACCATTACAGCGCCGAAACGGCGGGCTGTTGTTTTCACTCCATCGTCCCGTTGCGATTCCCTCGGCTGTACGTTCAATGGTCCCCGGACTGATGTACCATCTTCACGGCTCTACATTACCGGTCAACCTCAGATAAATAATTGCTTATGGCCGTGTCATAATCGGCGGTGTGCCGGAATGCCTTCACTGCAAGCTGCTTCCTTGTTTCAAAAGAGATTGTGTCCCCGGCCGACAACTCGGCGATGATCGAATCATAATCAGCCGGGTCCACAACTATGACAACCCATGCGTGATTCTTCGCCGCACTGCGGACCATGGCCGGCCCGCCGATATCGATGTTCTCTATCGCCTCTTCGATGGTGACGCCGCTCCGTGCAATAGTCTGCCTGAAAGGGTAGAGGTTGACGACAACCAGATCGATCGGTTTGATACCGTTCTTTTTCATCTGCTCCCGATGGAGTGGATTATCGCGCAGGGCCAGAATTCCACCATGCACCTTCGGATGCAGTGTTTTAACCCTTCCATCCATTATCTCGGGATGGCCGGTAAAGGAGTCGATGGAAAGAACAGGTATACTGTTGTCACGGAGCATCTTGGAAGTACCGCCGGTTGAAAGAATCTCAATACCCTTGTCGGCAAGCCTGCGGGCAAAATCGGCAATACCCTTTTTATCGGAAACGCTGATCAGGGCACGTTCAATCCGGATAGGCTTCATTACTCATGACCTCCATTAAATATAAAAAAGTGTGGCAAGGACGTTCGAATATACCATCTACGGCTTATCAGAGTAAAAAGTAGTTATTCGTTGCTGAATCTGCCAACCATTATTTGCCTCTTTCAACAGAAACGGAGCATGGCCTCCACAGAAAATGGTTGTTCAAACCCTAAAATATGATTAATTACGTTAAAAGAAGCAAAAAATGGGCCGCAGGCAGGTGGGGTTGTTTGAGCGACCTGCGGCTATATTCCCGCCAGCCGTTCGGTGACTTCGGGTGTGTTGCCGCCCGCCTTTACGTATTTTTTGTAATACGCTTTGGCTTTTTTTACGTCTGCCAGTTTGTCGTAATAGATATTCCCGATATGCCGTAACGCTTCAACCGGTTTCCCTTTTCCCTTTTTAAGCGCCAGTTTGAAGCATTCGAGCGCTTCTTTGTTATGGTCAAGTATCGCGTGCTCTATTCCCGCCATGAGATAGAGGCTGGTGTCCGATGGCTGGTGTTCAATGCCGCGCTTGAGGTAGCGCAGCGCCGTCTCATGCGCTTTATGCGCTGATTTGATTCTGGCAATCCGCAGCTGCACCTCGGGAAACCAGGGATATTTTTTGTCGACCTCAATATAATATTGCGTGGCTGCGGCAGGGTTGCCCATGCGCTCGAAAATGATCCCCAGGTCCATCATCGCCTGCATATTCAGGGTGTCGGCCGCGGATGCCGATGAAAGGTATATGACGGCGCTGTCGTAGCTGTTGCGCCTCATGAAAACGGTTCCCAGACCGTAGGCGACCTCGGGATTGTCCGGAGCAAGCCGTTTCGCTATGTTGTAGGCGACGAACGCCGCGTCGTAATTGCCCTCTTTTTCGTAGATTTTTCCCTGTGCAAGCTGCATCCAGGGAGTGTTGTTGCCCTGAAACGTTGCTATCAGCTCGCGGGCCTTTTTAATTTCGTCCAGTTCGCAGTAGACGACGACGAGGCGGTATTTCGCGTCATCACGGTCTTTGTCTTTACTGATAATAGTTTCGAAAAAGTCTTTCGCTTCCGGATATTTGCGGTCATAAAGAAGGGCATTTCCCAGTTTGTAAACTCGTTTCGCGTTGTAGCCCCCCTTTTCCCAGGCTTTAAAGTATTGGTTTGCGGCCTCCTTGAAACGGAGTTCTTCCATGAACAGGTCGCCCTGTGATTCAAGGCAGATCGCGCATGAGTTGTCGAGTTCGAGCGCCTTATTGTACGCCGCACGCGCCTCCTTTTTTCTGGAGCACTGTTTGAAGGTCTGCCCGGCCCAGTAGAAAACCTGCGGATCGGTTGACCGTGTAATGATGGAATCGGAAACCTGCTTTATTGCCGCCCTCACATTGCCGGTCATGCATTCGGTATAGGCAAGCATGGTGCGATAGAGCGCGTTGCCCGGTTCGGTTTCAACGGCAAGGCGGAATTGAGTGTCTGCTGCGGCGAAATCACCGCGGGCACTCAGGAGGGAACCGTATTCAAAGTGCGCCCTGGCAAAGGCGGGATTGATGGCGACGACCTGTTTGAGGTGGCGCTCGGCATCGTGCTCGAGCTTCTTTGAAAGGTAATAACGGGCCAGTTGAAAATGGGTCTCCCACTCATTCGGGCCGAATTTAAGCGCATCCGACAGATGCACCAGCCGGAGGCTGTCGTTGGCCTGAAGCTCGTATGCTCTTGCCAGCAGCAGGTGCGGCTTCGCTTCCGACGGGATGAACCGGACCGCCTCATTCAACATGGCGATCGCTTCGTCAATCTCTTTCTCGTCGAGAAGAATCGAGCCGATCTCCATCTTGATGTCGTATCGCCGCGGATCGATGGCGATCCATTCGCGCAGGATGCTTGTGAGCGTGCTTGTCTCTTTATTGCGCCGGTAACAGCGCGCCAGGAGTTCTATCGCCGGAATGCTTTTCGGATTGAGTGCGCGCGCGCGGCCGAGCGGCGCTATGGCAGCGGTAAAGTTATCGGTCGCGATATAGGAGGCGCCGAGTTTGAGCCAGCCGTTGAAATCATCCGGCTGCAGTGCCGTGACCTGCTTGAGCGGTTTGATCGCTTCGGCGAATTTGTTTTGGGAGTAGTAGATTGATGCGAGCTCTTTCCACGCCGCGTGGTCGTCTTTCACGCGGGAAAGATAGATGGCGTAAAGGCCGGCGGCCTGGGACAGGTTTTTAGATGCCACATAGGTCTGCGCGAGCATTTTCTGGATCTCGGCAGTGACGTGGGGAAAAGAGAGCGCGCTTTCGAGAACGCGCCGTGCGTTCGCCGCGTCGCCGCGCTGCAGGTAGATGCGTCCCAGCCGTTCATGCGAGCGAAGATCGTCGGGGCTTTCGGTGAGGTTCTTTTCATACCGGTTGACCGCGTTCTCGACGAGTTTTTTTGCCTCGTAAAGGGTGCCGAGATGATATGCTTCTCCGGTATGCCGGGCATCGGGGGGGAAGGAGAGCAGGCGGTCGTACATGGCGATGGCGGTTATGGTATCGCCGGTTTTTTCGCTTGCCTGCGCGGACAGACGCGCCTCGAGCGGATTGGCGGTGGTTATCTGGCGAAGTTTGTTAAGCCAGGGAAGCGCCTTCGCGTACTGGCCGGTTTGACAGTAGGCATCCGCGAGCACGAGGAGGTTTCGCTCCCGGCGTGCGAAGTCGCCCTTTATTTTTTCGAGCAGCGAGATTACTTTTACATAATCCTTTTTCTTGTAAACGATCGAGGCGTAACCGGCGTTCACCGAAAAATCGGAGAACCCTTTGTCAAGAAAACGCCGGTACGCCGATGCGGCGGCCGATTCCTGGTTGTGTTTCAGATAGAGATGGCCCGCCTGGGCAAGGCGGTATGCATACGATTTGTTGTTCAGATTGAACAGGCGGATATTAAGCGAGGCCGCTGCGGTATCATTTCCGGTCGCCAGGCAGGCATCGGCAAGATCGCGCAGCGCCGGTTCATGGTTGGGGGAAAGGGCCAGGCACCGGGTGAAAGCCTTGATCGCTTTATCCGGAGCCTTTTTCTCGCGGAAAAGCGTCCCCGCTTCATAATATATTTCGACGGTTCCGTTGCCGAGCTGTTCGGCTTTGCTTAAAAAAGAGCCGGCGGTGCCCGGATCTCCCGAACGCAGGGCGAGCAGGGCCAGGTAGTAATGGGCGCTGGCGTGCTTCGGCGAAAGCCTGATCAGGCGTTCGAATTCCTTTTTTGCCGGGATATAAAAACCGAGTTCATAATGCAGCAGGGCGATCTTTTCCTGCAGCGCCGCGTTGTCGCCGTGCAGTTCGCGCTCGGCGCGATATGCCTTGAGCGCCTCCTGCTTGCTGCCGGCCAGAAGCAGCGCATCACCCATCATCCGGTGGGCGTCGCTGATTGGTTTTTCGGCGATGATGCCCTTCAGCAGCAGCCGTGCCGCCTGATGGTTCTTTTTCCGCAATTCGATGTCGGCCAGCGCAAGCCGGCAGGGGATTTTGTCATTGACCAGAGGGACCGCTTTTTCGAAGTATTCCTGCGCCTTTCGGTAATTTTCCTTCCGCAGATAGGCGTCGCCCAGCAACTGCAGTACCTGTCCGTCGTCGGGCTTGATGGCGAGGTACATCGTGAGCGAGCGGCATGCACTGTCAAGCAGACCGTTTGCATATTCGAGCATGCCGATCTGGCGTCGCAGTTGTTTTTTAGAAGGGAACCGGCCGGCGATGTCGTAGCACAGCTTGAGGGCTTCTGCCTTTTTTCCGGATGATTCGAGCGCCGTGGCGGTTTTCAGAAAAAGATCCAGCTCGCGCGGCCGGATCGTGCTTGCCCGCTGATAATGACCGTTCGCCTTTTCGAATTGACGATTGACCATTGAGAGATCGCCGAGAAGCTCCTGGATCGACGGATCGTCCGGTTGAAGGCGTTCCGCCGAAGCGAGCGCGCTTTCCGCCCTGGGATAATTGCCCAGATTGAAATGAGCGCGTCCGAGTTCATAATGGCCAAGCGCATTATCGCGATCATGCTTGAGCAGTTTCTCGGCGAAGGATTTCCCTTCGGAATATTTCCGTTCGTTGTTGCGCATGCGCGCCATGAACAGCAGCGATACGGGATAGTTCGGTTCAAGCATCAGGATCTGTCGATGCACCGTGAAGGCCATCGACTCCTGTTGCAGCCCTTCGAGCGCCAGCGCCTTTTCAAGCAGGTAGGGTACGGTCTTTAGACGGCTTTGTTCGCACAATACGGCGATTTTCAAAGCCTCGTTATAGTTGCCGCCGAGGCGGTAACTCTGTGCGAGTGTCAGGTAGAGCGAGGTCTGGTTCGGCGACAGATCGAGCAGTTCCTTGAGATAGCGGGCGGCTTTGTCGTATTCCTTCATGTGATAATAAAGGAGCCCGCCGGCATAATTCGCCAGGAGCATAAAAGGGTCTTTTTTGATTATTTTTTCATATTCCTGTCCGAGCGTCTTCCGGCTGAAAGCGGTATCGTACTCTTTGAGGAAAAGTTCGCCCAGTTCCTTGATGGAGCGGAATGATGCTCCGGTAACGGGCAGATGGAGAAAACGGTCGGCTTTGCTCGACAGCCGGATGCCCAATTGGGCAAGCAATATTCCCAGGCAGGAATCGATACCGGCTGAAACCCTGTCAAAGGGAATGTCCTGTTCGGTCTGTGCGACGATTTTGCGGCCGGGTGGGGTAATGATTTCCGCATAATAATTGACCGCTTTATCATGCTGGAGCACCTCGAATTTCTGGACGAGCAGATGGGTGGCGCCGACCTTCGGAGCGACCGCACGAAATGCGTTCTCGTCAAGGAATGTGCTGTAGTCGTGCAGGGCGGGAAGCACGGCGGAGAGTGCGGTTTCATCAACCGCGGAAAACCCGGCGACAGGACCGAGTTTAAAGCGTACCTGCCGGTCGATCAGTGCGATCAACCACTGATACTTTGATTTCCCGTCGATGGTTCCGGCATCGATAGGACGGCTTGCAAGCAGGACCGGTTCCGATTTTTTTCCGGCAATGCCGGGGAAAGGAAGAAGCACTGCAATACACAGGGCATTCAATAAATATCGTAAAAACATAGGAACCTCTCTGTAATTTTATCGCTTAAATAGATGACCCTAGTATGAATGGTACCATAAAAAGTGTTGAAAATTCAAGCCTGTTTTCGATGAAACAAATTTGTTTTTCAATGCGTTAGGTTAATCCGTGTCAATAAGGGAGCCCCGCTTACGGAGATTAAGCGGCGTCGAAATGTGCTATTAGTATCAAATCATCGCCACTTCAACTTTATTTTTAATCGGGACAACGGTTGCAAATTTGCGTCTATCAAGATGGGTAGTCGCATTTCTGCGACTCTTGTTTCTTAATAAAAATCATAACCGTAAATAATAACTTAATGATTGATAATCACTTACCTGTTTACGCCTTTCTGGCATGAAAATTGGATGGTTTATAAAGATTATCTGGTTCGCTTTGAGAGGAGACGGTATGTTAAATAAAAAGTTTTTATTAATAATGTTGTTGTTCAGGGTTGTTTATTCAAATTACAATGGAAGCATCTTTCAATATACCCATTATCAATCCGATAATTCTTTGACCTGTGTGCGTGACAGCGTTCAGCATCCGGCCTGGAAAGAGCACCAAGTCTACCTTTTCCGTCCGGCGCAGACGGGGGCTAAATTTCCAGTGGTGTTTTTTTGTCACGGTATAACCGCCGAAGATCCCCTGGTATACGGGGCGTTCATCAGGCATATCGTCAGTCGCGGCCATGCCGTCATCTATTCTCCCTATCCTACGGGACGTTCCTATCTTTTTCCACGCAGCAGTTACCGGATCCTCTGGAACGGCTTTATGAAAGGTGTTTCAACATGGGACTCACTTCTTGATCTGAGCACCATCGGTTTTGTGGGCCATTCCTACGGCGCCGGCGCGATTCCGAGTCTTGCCCGTAAAGCAATGGCATTCAACGGCTGGGGGAAGAAGGGCGCTTTTCTCCACCTGATGGCGCCCTGGTACGCTTACGGGATCACACAGCGTCAATTACGGCACTTTCCGCAGCATGTCAAGGTAGTTGTCGAGGTTTTCGCCGATGATCGCATCAATGATCATCGTATCGGTAAAGACATCTATCTGTCAATTGGGATCCCCGACACTTCGAAGGTGTTCTGCGTGTTGAGCGCGGATGCATCGCAGAGGGGCCTTCCTGCCGATCATGATGTTCCCATCGGGGCATCCCAATCTTCTCTGTCGGTGAATGATTTCGATTTCTGCGGAGTGTACTTCATTTTTGATGCACTCAGTGCGTATTCGAATGATCCCCATGCAGGCAATGCCCGTTTTCGCCACGAGGACCGGACCTATCTTATCAAGGGGCCATCGGGCGATTTCTGCAGAATCAAGACCATACGAACGCCGTCAATGAAAAGGACTCAGGGTATCTGTGTCAATTTCTGGTGCCATGCCATGAATCCGAGAAGGAAAATTTACAAGCATCTTGGGGAACCGTTCAGACTTCTTCTTGCCACTCCCGAAACAATGCTCAACTACGGTACCCTTGCGCTGGAGATAATGGGGAATAGGTAATCCGGAACAGGTTGACAGGTTGTTAAGGTAATGGGTGGTTATCAGCCGGATACATCCCGGTACTCTATTAGAACCCTTTTTTTGCCTTTGTTTAAAAAATATTGCAGAGAAATAATTTTTTTGGTATATTGTAGACCGACGGTCAGTCTAGAATGGCGGTCGGTTTAATAAATTTTATGGAAAACAGTACTGATGGCCAAAAGAATAATAAAAGAGTATGAAAAACGCAGAAATGAAATCTTCGATGCTGCGAAAACCCTTTTTTTTAAACGTGGATACGAAAACACTACTGTTGAAACCATCATCGATTCAGTCGGAATTTCAAAAGGAACCTTCTACTACTATTTCAAGTCGAAGGAAGAGCTGCTCGATGCGCTTGCCCACGAAAGTGCGAAAACCGCATTTGAAAAAATCGATAGTGCGGTGTTCGGGAACCGGCTGAACGCCCTCGAGCGCATGAGGCTCTATTTCCAGTACAGCAGATCATGGAAACTTGACAATAGAGATATGCTGAAGGCCCTGATGAAGGTGCTCTACACTCCCTCGAATCTGCTCCTGCGTGAAAAGTTCATGGAGAAGCAGATCGAATTGTTAAAGCCGACCCTCACCCGTATCATCAGGCAGGGTATTGACGAGGGGCTGTTTCATACACCGTATCCCGATGATATTGCCGAAATCCTTTTTTCACTCTTCGGCAATGCAGGAACCTCGTTTTCGTCGCTGGTGCTCACTGTGGACGAACATCCGGAGAATATCGACGTGTTGTTGCATAAATTCAAGGTCTACCAGGACCTCTTCGAGCGCATCCTGGGGGCGCCGGAAGGATCGATTGAATTTGTTGACCGCAAGTATCTGAAAAAATATTTTTTTATAAATAATACAAGGAGGCGCTGATGCCGTTACTGGAAATGTGCAAAGTGACTCGGCAGTATACCAAGGGTAATCAGGTCGTCCATGCGCTCAGGGGTGTCGACCTCGCCATCGACAAGGGTGCGTTCCTTTCAATCGTCGGGCCCTCGGGGTCGGGGAAGTCTACGCTGCTCAATATCATCGGCTGTCTCGATGCGCCAAGCAGCGGCGAGGTGATCTACAACGGGCAACCGCTGCGGGCGATGAGCGAAAACGGGCTTGCCGATTACCGCAAAAACCATATCGCATTCATCTTCCAGTCGTTTAATCTCATCCCGGTGCTTACCGTACGCGAAAACGTCGAGCTTCCGCTCGTCATCGAGCGGAAATGGACCAGACGGCAGATGCAGGACAAGGCCATGGCGGTCATCACGGCGGTAGAACTCGGCGACATGGCGGACCGCCTGCCGAAGGAGCTCTCGGGCGGACAGGAACAGCGGGTGGCGATCGCCCGCGCACTGGTGAAGCAGCCGCTCGTGGTGCTCGCCGACGAACCCACGGCGAACCTCGATTCGAAGACGGCGGAAAACGTCATTTCAATCATGCAGCGGCTCAACCGCGAACAGCAGACTACCTTTGTCTTTTCGACCCATGACAGGATGATGGAGCAGCATGCGAACCGTGTGGTTACGCTGCGCGACGGGCTTATCGCATCGGATACGCGGAAGGAGTCCTGATTATGTTGCTGAAAATTGCACTGCGCAACATCAGGCGCCACAAACGGCGGACGGTTTTTTCCGCCATTACGATCGCGGTCGGCATGCTCTTCTTTATTGCGATGGACTCGATCATGTCGGGCATGGACCGCGGTGCTATCGACAACATGGTGGCATTGAAGACAGGGGCGATACGATTGCAGACTCCCGAATTCGCGGCCGAACAGGACGCGCTGCCCCTGCGCGGAGGGATCGAAGGGTGCGATTCGCTGCGTGCCGCGGTCCTTCGCGATAAACGGGTAAAGGGGGTTACCGGACGGACGCGGTTCATCGGCCAGATGTCGATTTATACCGATATGAAACCGATTATCGGAACCGTCATTTCACCGGCAACGGACTCGACGGTATTCTCACTGACCGACTATATTGAAGGCGCCTATTTTTCAAATGACAATGAGCGGGAGATTATTCTCGGGAAGAAACTTGCCGAAGAGATGGGGCTTTCCGTGGGAGGGTGGGTGACGCTCTATGCGCTCACACGCTATGACGCACACAACGCGGATGATTTCAAGGTCGTCGGATTGCTCAATACGACCGATCCGGTGCTCAACGGTTCGGGGGTTTTCATTTCTGACCGTAGTGCCGACAGTTTTCTCGATCTGGAGGGTCTTGTGACCGACATGATGGTCGCCGTACACCGGCGGGTGAATATCAGGGATTTTATCCGCGAGGTCAAAGCAGCTCAGGCGGCACTACGGTCGCAGTATCCAGATCTGACATCACAGACGTTTCTCGAACAGGAGGCG
Source organism: Chitinispirillaceae bacterium (assembly GCA_016929415.1). Lineage (GTDB taxonomy): Bacteria > Fibrobacterota > Chitinivibrionia > Chitinivibrionales > Chitinispirillaceae > JAFGNB01. The sequence goes on from JAFGIW010000090.1 coordinate 20,618, forward strand.
GGATTTTTTGAGATAGCGAAAACGAAGCGCGCTTTCGGATTCATGTTTCTGATAATAATCCTTCTCATTGCCGCTGTCGGCATCTTCAATACGGTACTTATGAGCGTCTACGAACGGATCCGCGAAATCGGCGTTCTTCGGGCCTTTGGATTTACACAGAGGGAACTGACGCGGCTTTTTCTGCTTGAGGGACTTGTCACCGGTATATTCGGCGCCGCCCTCGGTCTGGCGCTGGGCACCCTGCTCAACCTGTACCTGGTGGCGTACGGCTATCCACTCGATAAAATAGCGGGTGATTCGATGGGCGATCTGCCGATCTGGGGAACGATTTACGGAGAATGGAACCTTGCGGTGTGGGGCGCGGTCACCCTGTTTGCGGTGATGACGGCAACGGTGGCGGGTTATATTCCTGCACGTAAAGCAGGAACCATGGAAATCATTTCGACCTTGCGATTTTTCTAGGAGGATGCATGAGTTTTATATTGTCGATGGCATGGCGGAACATCGGCCGCAACCGGCGCAGGACGCTTCTGGCCGTCATTTCGGTCACGCTCTCGATAATGCTGGTGGTATTCATGAAGGCCTTCGTGACGGGATTCGTCGACTCGATGGTGCGCAATTACACGCGTCATGAAAGCGGCCATATCCGTATTACCACAAAGCGTTTCGCCGAACGTTCAAAGCTGCTCCCGGTTGACGATAACGTTACATCACCCGATTCACTGATAACCGTTGTGCGCGGGCTTCCGGAAGTCGGGCCGAAAATCGTATTCGCCGCCGAGCGTTTTATGTTCGGCGTGCTCATGAACAACAACGGCAACAACAAACCGGCGATGGCGATCGCCGGCGATCCTCAACAGGAAAAAGAGCTTTCGATGCTGTACAAATCACTCCTGCCGGGAGGAAAGTACTGTGAGGGGCCCAGGGAAATGATCATGGGGGGGAAACTCGCCGGAATATTGAACTACACCCCCGGCGATACGGTCGGGGTAATGTGCAAGGGCGCCGACGACGCGCTTCGTTTCAGGAAATTTCATCTGACCGGTCTTTTCAAAACCAACATCAATTCTATTGACGAAAGGGTTTTTCAGATAGGTATCGACGACGCCCGCGCACTGCTGCGCACCGGTACCGACGCCCAGCAGATCGTCCTGTTCATCGATAACTACCGGGATGCCGACGCGTTTGCGGCGGCGATAACATCGGCCCTGGGCGATACGGTGCTCTCGGTGCAGTCGTGGACGGAGACCGGGCCGTATTATCAGCTGGTGAAAATGTCGGACACTATTTACAACTGGTTATACGGTATCATCGCGCTGCTCGGCGCGTTCATCATTTCAAACATCATGATGATGGTGGTTCTTGAGCGCCGCAAGGAAATCGGCATTCTCAAATCAATGGGAATGAAACAGCGTGAGATACTGGCGCTTTTTCTGACAGAAGGCGTCATGATGGGGGTGATCGGGAGCGTGGGCGGCGTACTTTTGGGAACGGTCGTCAACGGCGTTCTGTCGGTCGTCGGCATCGATTTTTCGAAAATGATGAGCGGATTGACGTTGCCGATGGACAATGTCATCTATCCGCAGCCCGATCTGTTTTCCGCAATCCAGATGTTTCTGGTCGGCACTGCCGTCGCATCGCTGGTCGCCCTGCTCCCGTCACGCCAGGCGGCGAAGATGAACGCCGTGGAGGCGATCAAGAGCGTGTGAGGGGGGGGGAAGCGGGAAGGATGAAGGATGGATGGTATATGAAACGTCTTGCGGCAGCCGACAAAATTGTAAAGGAGTATTTGATATGAATAAAAAGACATTTCTTCTCATCCTATCAGCCGCAGCGGCGGTATGGGCGATCGACGGGCCGGAGATACTCAGAAAAATGGATGTCAACCGTACCTGGAAGAGCGTCGTCTCGACGGCGAAGATGGAAATCATCATCGATGACGAAGTACGGGTGAAAGCCATGGAGATTTCGGGGCTTTCGGAGGGCAACCGCTCGCTCGTCCGCTTCACCAATCCCGAGGATGAAGGAACGAAATACCTGATGCTCGGCGACGATCTCTGGATCTATTTTCCCGAAGAGAACGATGTGGTCAAGATCTCCGGCCATATGCTCAAGGAAGGGATGATGGGATCGGACGTTTCGTATGAGGATGCGCTCGAAGCGGACAGACTCTCGGAGAAATACGGCGTTGCGATAACCGGCGGGGAGACGTACAACGGCAACGACTGCCATGTCCTCACACTTACCGCGAAAGTGAAGGACGCCCCCTATTACAAACGGGTCATGTGGGTGGAGAAAAAGCGGTTCATCGCCTGGAAAGAGGAGTCGTTCGCGAAAAGCGGCAAGAAGCTCAAGGTCGCGAAAGTGCTTGAGGTAAAGGAGATAGGGAAGATATGGTATCCCGTAAAAGTCGAAATGGTCAACATGCTCCGGAAAAACAGCCGCACGGTTTTCACCACGGAATCGATCTCATTGGATAAACCGCTGGATGCGGGTACGTTTACCATGCGGAACCTGCGGCGGTAGGGGGACCATCGGAATGAATGCCGCAGGATGCATCGCCGCAGCACTGGCGGTCGCCGCCGTCTGCGCCGCCGGCCGCGCAGCGGAAAAGCCGGGACTCACCGTCCATGGATCCCTGCAGTTCGATGTTTCGGGATGGTACCGTGACCGTGAAAAGTCCGATTCGGCAGAGTCGTTCGCCGGAACGAACATGCTCACCCTCAACGTCAAGACCCCGCTGCTGAAATCGGCAAAGGTGGAGGGGCTGCTTGACATTTATCAGGTATACGGCGCGTATGCATCGCTGGTCCGGTCCACGGCACCCGGTCAGGCCCTTACGGCCCTTTCGGGCAGTACGCCGATTCTCGCCGATCTGCGGATGCTCTACGGCGCGCTCTACCTGCCGTGGGCGGATATCACCCTCGGCCGCCAGATCGTCAATTACGGTAAGGGCATGCTCCTCTCGCCGCTCGATGTATTCTCGACAATCGACCTGTTCGAGCTGTCGTTCAAACGCAGCGGCAGCGACATCGTCATGGCAGCTTTCCCGCTGGGGGAGGTGTCGGGAATAGACGCGGTTACCGGATTCCCCATTGGAAACAGCGACTACGCGACCTCGATAAGAGCCTTCACGACGTTTTCGGGATGGGACCTCTCGGCAGCGGGAATCTACCGCCACCGATCGCGTGAAGCAATCGGCGGCGTCGCCTTCAAGGGGGACCTCGTCGCAGGGATTACCGGGGAACTGGTGGCGCATTACGGACGCGACACCCGGCGGTGGGGATTCGAGGCAATGGCCGGTGCCGACTATTCCATCAGGAATACCTGGATCTTCGTTGTCGAGTACCTCTACCGGGAGGATGGCGCAACGCACCCTATCTACGATTGGCATAACCTGTTCGGATCGGTACAGTATGTGATCAACGATCTGATGACGGTTTCGGCGGTGATGCTGGGTTCCCTGCCGGCAGAGAACGCACTCGCGACACTGCAGTACTCATGGAACATACTCCAGAGTGTCACTACGATCTTCCACCTTCGCTATTACCACTTCGAGGGCTTCGGACTCCTCATTCCCAGGGGTGAGGCGGGAGTGCGGGTGGTCATTCAGTTCTGATTACGGATCAAACGCATGAAGAACGATCCGGCGTGCCGCACTGTAAAATGCTTCGAAGGGCAGGCAGACCCCGATACCGAGAAAATGTTGTAATTTTCTACCTTCCAACCCTTCCAACC
>JAFGIW010000091.1 GCA_016929415.1 Chitinispirillaceae bacterium
AACTGCTACCTGCCTTTGCCGAAGCCGGCTACGGCGAAGGCGGGCGGAGGACGGGAAGCCGTAAAGGGGCGGGTTGCCGCTACGGCGGAGGCGGGCCGCCCCGGCAGGCGGCCTCCTTTTGTCATGTCCATTCATTAAGCGTGTGGAATTCGGTGCTCCGCACCGTTTTTATTATATCGCTTTGTCCGAGGCAACAAAAGGAGGTAAAAATGCCTTTACCGCCTCATTCACTTCCAGATGCCTTTTTACCCTTTTATACACAGGCCGGCTCCAACAGCCCCCACCAATGCCCCCGCGCTGTTCAGGATCACGTCGATCAGTTGCGACGCCCTCGTGGGAATGAATACCTGCCAGAGTTCGATGCCGAGACTGATGCATAGGGCCGCGGCAACCGTCAATAAATAGGCCTGCCTTCGGGAGCTTCCGAATGACAGCAGTAAAAAACAGCAGCATCCGCCCAACGGCAGGAATCCGAAGAAATTTACGAGTATATCAACGATAAGACTTCTGTCGATTTTTCCGGAGTCGGGCAGCAGCTCGAGGACTTCATAGCGGAACATTTTCGGAAACCGGGGAACCGTGAGGTCCCACCCGTTTCCCGACTGGTCCACGATTGTCCTTCCGGCGTGTCCGTCGAAACGGAAGAGTGCCGCCGGTTTTTCATGGGAAAGAGATTCGAATGAGCCTGCCTTCTCCCATGCTTTGACAAACGCGTCAATTTCCGTTTCATTCGCCCCTCTTCCGAAGAGCGCCAGTCCCGCGATCTCCCCCCGCCACGGGCAGCGTCCCGTTGGGGAAAGGCCGAGAACGATCCGCCCCTTCTTCAGAAAGCCGGGAGGGGGCCGGATCTCCCGAAGTTCCTTCGATCCGCCGTGAGCTCCGGAAACCACCCGCATCTCCCGGTCATTGATTCCTGCAATCACCGATCGAAACGAATCGGCGGAGAGTGCCTCCCCGATACCGGCCCTCCGCACACGATTCCCGTTTCCATCCCACAGCGTGATCTCGATACCCTTCATCCACTGATCGACGGTAAACAACTCCCTTCCGTAATCATCGACGATCGAAACGATGCTCGAACGCCTTCTCCCGGTCCGGTACGGCCTTACTTCCATGACGATGCACACCGAATCGGAAATCCCGATTTCCCCGAGCGTCCCCTTGCTGTATGCCATGCCGATGTTGGTGAAAGCGATGCCATTTTTATTCTCGAAGCGTTTCACCTGATTGATAAATCGGAACCCTTTCGGTTTGAGGCCGAAGAAGAGGGTGATGAGCAGCACAACCGCGCATGCGGCAATCAAGTGGGCGTTTTTCTTTTCGAATCGGATCATGGTTGGAAAATACCTCTTTGGAGTGAGGGTAAACAGGGTGTGATGTGGGAATTACTGCGCTTCGCGCAGGTATGAAATGCTTTAGGGCCCGGGACACATTTCGCTCATTTTTTTTTAAGGAACTCTTTCCAATGGCCGGAATCGATGACATCAAGGTCAAAATGACGGCCGAAATTGAAAAAGGGACGATTCTTATCCTAAAATGATAATGCAAGGCTTCCCGGTTGAGGTCACCACGGAAACGAATTAGCCCGGATTATTCATCGATGCTCGAAAAGATCGCCGCGGAGCAGAAGGACAAGGTGACGGTGTACAAGATCAACATCGACAAGAACCCCGAGATCGCCGGCGCGCTCGGGGTGACCGGCATTCCCTTTGTCGTTTTCGTCAAAAACCGCGAGGGCGTCTACGCGCTGACCGGCGTGCAGGTGCGGCGTCAGAACAGCGTCAGTGTTTTGACTTTAGAATATCCCCGGACGTTCATCCTGCAGAGATACGTCCCGGCGGGAATACCGCAGGCCATCCAAGTGACGGCATGACTTCCGGCCGCAGTCGTCCCGCTAGCAAGGGTGGCCGCCTTCCTGCCCTGCATGCTGTAAACGCATACGTTGACGCGGGAATTCTCCGGCAGCGAGTAGCGCACCGTTACCCCGCGCTGCCGCGGGCCGAAGCGGTGGATTGTCATCTGCGGCCAGGAAACGGAAATCGTGCCGCTGCGCTTTTGCTTAACATTGACCGGGTGGTAGTAGAAAACTCCCACTACCTGCGTGCTGAAAATCTGTGCTGAGGTATAGGTGCCTCTGAACCAGAGCAGAGCGGTATTGTCCCTGTTCCAGGCAGGAACGATCGGCCTGAAATTATCTTTCGACGAATTGGCGGTCACCGGCGTCCACGTCCAGGTGGCGCCGTGATCAGCCGTGACGCCTTTCCAGATCTCCCGTTTGCCTGCCTTGCTGTTGTCGTCGCCCGGATTGAACGGACTCGATAGGTAAACGGTATTCGGATCATTGGGACAGAGGGCGCCGAGACCGGTGTAGTCCTGTTCCGCTGAATACATTTTCGTCCCCGCCTTGCCGATACAGGTGGTTTTCCACTCCTTGCCGTCAAAGCGGCTGTAAAAATTCCGGTGATCGGTTTCCGAGTTATTGGCGCGCGCCTTGAACAGAATGGCAACACTGCCGTCTTCGTAACTGCAGATATCGTGCTCCCAGCAGCGGCGCATTTTAACGCCGTTTACCGCCGTATTGTCGGCGAATACTTTGGTAAAGTCTTCTTTCGTCGGAAGGTTTTTTATATCAAAGATTTTATCGTCAATCACGTTGCCGAAAGAGTCGTGTGTTTTTCCGTCTTTTATATACCCGTGATAAATACTGGTCCAGGCATCACGGGGATGCTGCTGGGTATTGCAGAAGTCGATGCGGTCGACTCCATTGCTCCAATACTTGTAATATCCTTTGTTATAACTGCTGCTCGGGTCGGTGGAGAGCCGTCCCCCGAACTCCCAGGTATCGCCGTAATCATCGGAAAATATGAAATTCGGGCTCTGGTCATTGGCCCGGGCAAAGTTGTAGGTCCGCTCTTCGGCAGACAGGTAAAAAAGGTTCGAATAGGCGATCGGTTCCGAGTCAAAGCCGTTGGTCTTCTGCCAGTTGAATTTTTTCTCCCCGGTCCATTTTGCGCCGTCATGGATGTTGTAGTGGCTGTTATATTTATCGTAATGGTCGGCGAACATCGAAAGGTATTTGCCGTCGGGCCGTACGAGAAACGCCGGCGCGTTGTGGTCATCGGTTGACAATTTCCCGATCTGGCTTTTACTCTCGATCTTTTTTTTCGCGAGGTCGTAGATCACTGCCTCGATGGCGCCGCCGCTCTTGACCGATCCGACGATCAGTTTCTTTTTGGCGGTATCCACCACCGCCCGCTCGTCCTGAAACCAGCACCAGGCGCCGTTGGTGTTGAAGGTGACGAGCTGGCCGTCGACCCAGTCTTTCCCCGTCTGGCTATGGGTGGTAAATTGAACAAGTATAAAAATGAGACAGGCGCTCCTGCAGCTGTGTAACTTCCAAAACATGATTTCCCCCCTTTTTCAACTGACGACTGAATCAATTTACATGGCTGCGTGCTCCTGTCCGGCTGAACGGCGCGATGGCGGCGGATGGATATTGTCGAATATTCAGATATGCTCCGCAAAAATCAGCGTTACGTTTCATAATGACTATTGACGAGGGGTATTGCAATGCTTCCGGACGGGCGGCAACGGGGGTGATCCGTCCCAAGAGGTCGAAAACAGCGCCGGTGACGGTTGAGGAATGAAGAACGGGCTGAGTGACGGCAATGCGGTCAGGCGACTCCACGGACACGGGAGGGTTGAAAAAATCAACCGCCGCGCTGGCTGCCCAGAGCAGACCGGCGGTGCCGTGGGAGTTGCCGGCTTCGTTGTGCGCCGCATTGAGATAACTGGACGCGGTGCCGTCCCCCCAGAATCCCGTGCAGATATTTTTCAGTTTACCGTCGGAACCGACATACCCGGCAAGCGCCATCCACCCTTTTTTCGCGGGTTCGAGGAAGGTCGCAGAGTCGAGCCACCCCTTTTTCATACCGGTGAACATGGCGAAAAGAAACATCGCCGACCCCGACGTCTCCACCCAGTTCCTCGAATCTTTGGAATCGAGAAGCTGCATCCACATACCATCATCCCGCCGCACTTCGAGAAGACCGTTCATGTGCTTTTTGAAGCCCGCGAGCACATCGGCATATTTAGAATGGTTTTCCGGCAATTCCAGCAGGAGTTCCGTCGTGCTTGCCGCGCCCCAGCCGTTGCCCCTGCTCCAAAAATGTTTAGAACCGATTCTGTGCCAGTAGAGCCCGTTGGACTGCAGCAGTTTGTCCATATAGTAAACGATATAATCGGCGCAGAAATCGAGATATTTAGTATCACCGGTCGCCCGGTATGCCTGAATCATGAGCGAACCGGTCATATAGGTGTCGTCGATCGCATCGCGTTTGTAGCCTCCGGCCTTGAGCGAAGCGTCGGCCGCAGACTTTCCGAGTTTGAGAAGCGCCGAGTCGCGGGTCTGCGTGAACAGGTAGAGCGGCAGGATGCCTACGGAATTCTTGTCGACATCACCGGTGGGTATCGCGGCGGTTCTTTTATATCTCGTTGCCAGGGATTTAAGATAGGTTGAATCACCTGCGGCTTCCCCGTAAAGCAGACACGCGTAAAAAGCGCAGATGTCCGCATAATGGTTGGTGGAAACCGGGTCCTTCTTTATCCAGTAATCTGCAGTCGCCTTTCCCGTCTTACGCGATGAAGCAGCTACTTCGTTATTGGTAGGTGTCGCGGCATGGGTGAAAGATGCAAGCGCGACAAGCGCTCCCAAAACAGACAGATACCCGGGTTTTCTTAAAAAACAACGCACGATTATCTCTCCCCCTTTATGCGTTTAAATATAGCGCTATATTCTTGCTGCACTATATTCCTATCCTTTTCTTTAATATAACAAATATAATAAATATAGCAAATATTTTGTGTGAATGTACACGTTTTGTGTACTTGGATCCAAACCATATTGTAAGAAAGCACATAGTAGCATTTGAATATATGAATGAACCCCCGAAACTGAGGGATACGTAGACGGGCCGTGGAAGATGATGGGCCGGTCAAAACAGTGCGGAGGCCGGTAGGGGGGTTGCATGAAAAGGCCCTCTATTCTTGCCTACTGCCTGCCCGTTCAAGGATTCCGGTGTAATGGAAGGTTCACGCAGTTGAATATCCTTGCAGCGGTATTGTCTTTCCGTAAAATATTCAATCCGCAAGCCTGCCGCTGATGATTCCGGTTTGCGGGCGACCGTGTGCCGATCGATCTTCCGGATAATGAGAAAAAGTCACCGGCAATGACTTCCCTTGTATCCGTTATGAAATGAAAATCAGCGGCAGTGCCGCGCTCTGATACCGGTGCAATACCCGTGGCGCCGGTCAGCAGCTCTTTCCAGTTCGCTTCTCTGAAGAGCGGATTCGCTTCCCTGGCCCAGCTGTAGGCAAGGGACCATTTAAAATTCTTGTCCGCATCGGGTTTAAGCACCATGCCGTAATTGACCGCCCCGTCTTTGACGAACGAGTCAAAATAGGACTTGTCGGCGAATACCGCAAGAAGGCAGGTGTCGGCGAAACCTTCCTGCAGACCGCACTGCTTCCCCAGCGTCGCCAGAAGCCCTTTACTCTCGTCCTGAATGAGTTGCACGCTGCTCTTGTTGGGGTTGGCGGTATTGTCACGATGATTCGTGAGGCCGGCAACGACCTTCCCGGCGTAATCGCCGGTAATCGCCACTTCACAGCGGGTGGGCCGTTCATTTAGGGCAGTGGAGATCGTCCACAGGACCGTTACCTTGCTGCCGCTTCCGATATTCCATCCATGGTATCCGATCTGTACCTTGGGGGTCTGCACCGACGAATCCATAATAATAACCACCAGACTGTCGAGGTTCTCGGGGATCTGCGGGTTGAGCCATTTATTATTTGCATAGAGGCGGAATGAACCCACGCCCATCGAGGAGCCTATCTTCAATATGTCGGTCCCCCAGGGCCAGTCGCCGTGCTCATCGACCGACGGATCGCTGAAATGCTGCAGGATCGCCTCTTCCTTGTATTTACCGATGATATCAAGTGCGTTCCGGTCGTCCTTGTCGATGTAATAACGGAACGCGCTGTATTTGTTCTCCCATGCCGGGCCTTCGAGGTAGCCGAAGTAATGGTGCTCCGCAGTTGACGGCACTTTGTGATATCCCAGCCTTTTCCCGTTGCGGTACAACACGGCGCCGTTGGGCTCGGCGAAGGAGAAGGTGTACCCGGTTAAAATGCATACCGCTGCAACCAGAAGACATTTATTCATGGATTCCCCCTTTAATGAACAGATGTGAATGACCGGAACAGGACCGTTAACCGAAAACGACCGTCCCTTTCACCCGCCACCCCGCTGAAAGCAGGAAACGCAACCGATAGGGGTCATTTTCAGGATGGATAGTAATATAAGTCGATTAGCATCTCCTGTCAAATCTCCCTTATTATCGGAAGGCTGCTACCACACCAGCAGCGGTTCCCGCTCATCTCCGCCGGTTTTCCGATGCCGGACCGGCCCATGCCGGCCGGTGCGGAGTCGGATTCACCTCCTACGACAGCGCCTCCTTGATGTCGTAGAAAATGCCGCCCTTTCTGCAGAAGGCGGTTAGCCCCTCTTTCCCGGCCCTGACGAACTCCTGATGCTTGACCGCCAGGAGAACCCCGTCATAGGTTTCAGGCCGGGGATCGGTGACAAGGAGGAGGCCGTACTCTTCATGCACCTCTTCCGCATCCGCGCACGGGTCCCATACGTCGACGTTGATGCCGAAATCCCGCAGTTCGTTGATGATGGATACCACTTTCGAGTTCCGGATGTCCGGAACGTCTTCCTTGAAGGTTATCCCCAGCACCAGTACCCCGGCGTCCTTGATCCCGATTTTATTGAAAATCAACTTTTTGATCATCTCGCGGGCGAAATAGCGTCCCATTGCATCATTGATCCTTCTTCCTGCCATGATGATCTGCGGATGGTGACCGGTCTCTTCCGCTTTATAGGCGAGGTAGTACGGATCGACTCCGATGCAGTGACCGCCGACGAGCCCCGGCTCGAACGGCAGGAAATTCCATTTCGTCCTCGCGGCCTCGAGCACCTGCCGGGTTGAAATACCCATTCTGTCAAAGATGATGCGCAATTCGTTCATGAGGGCGATATTGATATCACGCTGGGTGTTTTCAATGACCTTGGCCGCTTCGGCGACTTTGATGGATGCCGCCCGATAGATGCCGGCCTTCACCACCGTCCCGTAGACATGAGCCACTTTTTCAAGGGTTTCAGGAGTATCGCCTGAAACGATTTTAACGATGCTTGCAAACCGGTGCGCCCTGTCTCCGGGATTAATGCGCTCCGGAGAATATCCCACGAAGAAATCCTTTTTCCAGGTCAACCCCGAAAGTTTTTCCAGAACCGGCACGCATTCATCCTCGGTGACGCCGGGATAGACCGTCGACTCGTAAACGACGACCGCACCGTTTTTCAGGTGACCGGCGACGGTTTCCGACGCCTTTACAACCGGGCTGAGGTCGGGGATATTGTGCGAATCGACGGGCGTCGGCACCGCAACGATAACGAAATCCGCATTCCCGATGACCGCCGGATCGGAAGAATAGCTCATGGCGGATTGCCGGAGCGTAGCGGATTCGACCTCTTTGTTCGGATCGTCGCCCTTCTGCAGGGTGGCGACGCGTTTCTCGTTGATGTCAAATCCGATGATCTTAAAATAATTCGCCATCTCCACGGCCAGGGGCAGTCCGACATATCCCAGGCCGACAACGCAAATAAAGGGGTTATACACAGGCACTCCTTACGTGGAAGGGGATTGATATAAAATCGTACAAAAAGAGTCAACCGGCCGGCAAAAGGTTACTTGATCAACAGTGACGTCCCGCTCATCTCCTTTGGCTTTTCGATGCCGAGGAGTTCCAGCACGGTCGGGGCGACATCGCAGAGTTTTCCGCCCTCCCGCAGCGTCTTTGCATCCGACCCTACCACCGTGAGCGGCACGGGGTTGGTGGTGTGGGCGGTCATGGGGGAGCCGTCGGGCAGCTTGGTCTGCTCGGCGTTGCCGTGGTCGGCTGTAAGGATGCAGACGCCCCCCTGCTGCCGCAGCGCTGCCTGGACCACGTCATGAACACAGGTGTCAATGGTCTGCACCGCCGTGATGATCGCGTCGTAGACGCCCGTGTGGCCCACCATGTCGCAGTTGGCGAAGTTGCAGATGACGACGTCGTAGTTCTTGCCGTCAATCGCCTCCACCAGTTTGTCGCGCACCTCGAAGGCGCTCATTTCGGGCTTGAGGTCGTAGGTGGCCACTTTCGGGCTGTTGACGAGAATGCGGTCTTCATTGGGGAACGGTTCGTTGCGCTGGCCGTTGAAGAAGAAAGTGACATGGGCGTACTTCTCCGTCTCCGCGCAGCGAAGCTGTCTGAGACCGCTTTTCGCCAGCACCTCTCCGAGGATGTTGGCATTCTGCATCTCGGGGTACGCCTCGTCGAAGCGCCCGTCGTCGTAATAGTGCGTCATGGCCACGAAGCAGCCGAGCAGAACCTGCCGCTTGAAATGGGGAAACTCGGGCTCGATTATTGCTTTTGTCAATTGTCGGGTGCGGTCAAACCGGAAATTGAAGAAAATGACGGCGTCGTTTTCCCTGATTCCCTGAAAATCGATGCAGCGGGGCTTGACGAATTCATCGGTCTCGCCCGCGGCATAGGCCCCTTCGACAGCCGCTTTCCAGTCTTTCGCCGGAGTTCCTTTCCCCTCGATGAGCGCCCGGTAGGCCAGTTCGGTCCGGTCCCAGCGGGTGTCGCGGTCCATGGCATAGTAGCGGCCGATGACCGTGGCGACCCGGCCGGTCCCGGTTCTGTCAATGCCGGCCTGCAGGAACGCCAGATGCTCCAAGGCCGATTTCGGCGGGGTGTCGCGGCCGTCGGTGAGCGCGTGGATGAGGACGTTTGAAAGCCCCTGCTGTTTGCAGAGTTCCAGAAGCGAGATGCAGTGCCGCGTCACCGCGTGCACGCCTTCCTCCTGGATGAGGCCGATCAGGTGGAGGGTGCTCTTCTTCGCTTTCGCATGATTGATCGCCTTGAGGAATGCAGCATTGGTAAAAAAGTCGCCGTCACTCACCGATTTATCGATCCGGGTGAGGCTCTGATAAACGATACGGCCCGCACCGAGGTTGAGATGCCCCACTTCACTGTTTCCCTGGTACCCCTCGGGCAGCCCGGCGCTCAATCCTGACGTCTGGATGATGGTGGTTGGGCAGGTCCGCTCATAGCGGTCGGTATGGGGTGTCTTCGCGCTGAAAATCGCGTTCGAAGGTTCGTCGTTGCCCTTGCCCCAACCGTCGCGGATGATAAGGCAGACCGGTCGTTTTTTCATGAGAAGAGGTCCTTTCAATAGATTTTCATGGGGTAGTCGTGTAAAAATACACTCAATGTACTTCGATATGCTATGGAACGGAGAAGTATTGGATGGGGGGGTGAAGAATGAACTAATCACCCGGACGGGTCTTCAACAGCACAGATTAAAATTGCACTGCAGAGCGGTTCAGATGATGCCTTCCATGATTTCCACAATCGACCCGTGCAGTAACGGGTTCATTATTTCGATTTCGCCGACGGAGATTCTCAGGTCGCCATTGTACATTACAATCCCCCCTTCGCACCTGTCGGCGCCAACCGTTTGTTTGAAGCGGTGGATGCCCCGTAAAAATGATTCGTTGAATGTTTCCGCGGATTTGATTTCAACGGGTAAAAAGGCACTTCCTCCTTTAAGAAGCAAATCCACCTCATTGCCGTGACTGTCGCGGTAAAAGTAGAGTTCGGATCTGATTCCCCGGTTGCAGAATGTTTTCATGAATTCGAGAATGACGAGATTCTCGTAGAGCCCGCCGCGGAGCCGGTCGCGTTTGAGTTGACCGGTGTCGCCGATGCCGAGGAGGAATGACGCCAGACCGGTATCGGTAAAGTAGAGCTTCGGCGATTTGACGATACGCTTTCCTATGTTTTGAAACCAGGGCTGCAGTTCGAAGACGATATAGGAAGCTTTCAGAACGCTTATCCAGTTCCTGACCGTTGTTGATGAGACGCCGATATCATTGCCGAGTGAGCTGTAATTGAGCACCTGTCCTATGCGTCCGGCAAGCAGCGACAGAAACTGTTGAAACCGCGCGAGATCCTGCAGATTCACCAACGATCGAACGTCGCGTTCGAGATAGGTTTGAACATACCCGTTGAAAAAACGGTTGATCCGCAGTTTCTTTTCGTGCAGACGGGGGTAGCCACCGGATAAAATGCGTTGAAATGCGTCCGGTTCATTCCGGTAGGATTTCAATTCCTCGAGTGAAAAAGGCAGGAGGGTAAGAAGGGCTGTCCTTCCGGCGAGCGACTGGTTTATTGTCTCATGCAGCAGCGGCTGATGGCTGCCGGTAAGTATGAACCGTCCTTCGGTGCCGTCGGTATCGACAATACCCTGCAGGTATGAAATAAGTTCCGGCAGCCGTTGAATTTCGTCGAGAACGGCTCCGGCCGTAAAACGTTTCAGAAATGCCCGAGGGTCAAGTCCGGCCGCCTGACGGATATCCGGATCTTCGAGTGAACAATACGGTTTCCGGGGAAAAGTCATCCGGACGAGTGTCGTTTTACCCGACTGTCGCGGTCCGACGATGGTAACCACCGGGTACTCTTCGGCTGCAGAAATCAATTCAGCGGTAATGGCCCGGGTTACCATATTCTGAAAATACCATCGTCGTTGTGTAAATTTCAAGTTATACTTTTGATTTGCACAACAACGATGGTGTTCTCGGCAACATGCAGATCGCCGCGCTGTGCTGGTCATGGATGATGATGAGGTGATCAGGAAAGCATTGACCGTCATGCTCAAGGTTCTGGGGCACACCACATTATGCGTGAGCAACGGAGAGGAGGCCATCGAGCGGCTTTTTACGGATGGCGTTGACCATGGCGAAATTGTCGCGATTATTCTTGATCTGACCGTTCCGGGAGCAATGGGCGGCAAGGAAGCGATACGCGAAATACGTCGCCGTGACGAAAGCATTCCTGTATTTGTGGCTAGCGGCTATACCGACGATCCGGTGCTTGCCCATCCCGAAAAATATGGATTCACGGCGAGTATCTGCAAACCATTTTCAATCACGGAACTCGCCGCGGTGTTCCGGAAGCATCTTGCCGGGTAGGAAGATCCGGACGCCGGATCGGAATCAGCCTCATTTTCCCCCGCACCCGGACAAAGACTTCCGGTCCCTGCGCGCCCGCCTTTGTCAAATCGATCCACCCCAGCTTCCGGTTGCTATATCTATCCCGGTTATTGTTGTGCCGTTCTGGCGGGTTCGTTGCCGGAAAAAATGAAAAAAATTTCATCCTCCGAACTCATGACACGGCCTGTCTCCTTCGCTGAAGCTTCGGCAGACCAGGAAAGGTTCGTGCCACACGATTTGAGTATGGCAATTAAAGCCAAGTACGCTACTTCTCATCAGCCGCCGCCTGCTGCGGCTTCGAATTCAGACACTCCCAGTCCTTTGAAACTTTCTGCGTTCCTCCGCATGCCCAGCATTTCCCCGATCCGTTGCAGTAGTGGCAAACGCCGCTGCCTTTGCAGTAGGGGCACGGTTTCTTATAGGAAAACGGTTTGATGGTTTCCTCGGAGAAATTCGGACTAACGACGGTGCGTTCCTTGAGCCCCTGGCAGTACATGCATTTTCCGGTGCCGTTGCAATAAGGGCACGCGCCGTTGGTGATATGAGAACATATCGGACAGGCCGTGGTGTCGTAACGCGCGTCGCGCTTATCCATACGGGAACATGCCGTGCATACAACCATCACCATGAAAATGGCGACTGAATTTCGGACCATTTCAACCTCCCTTTTTCTATTGGCTTTCTCGTTAAAACTGCTCCGGCGGTTCGATCGGGATTGCTCCGTAGAATTCGCTTTAAACGCCTGCCAACCGGTATATTTTAATCACTGCAACGATCGCAACCGAAGTATACTGCGTTGATGCGCTTTATTCTAGACCGGAGCATCGTGAAAAGAACCGGCAGTAAATATACCACAATCACCTCCGCTTTAACCAGAGGACTATAATTATGAACAAAGATGAATCGCCGATCCAATCGATGAACGCAAGTCTGGGAACACCTGCATCCGTATCCTCGGCATCGTCCCCGCCGCAGCTGCAGCCATGGGCCATCCTGGTCTGTTCCGATCTTGGTTTTGTCTCCGACAGGCCGTGCAGGGTCACTGCGGCGACCCTCAATGAATTTATATCGACGAATAAAGTGACGATCAGCGGCACGGTCGAATCCGGGCTTCCTGCGGATATCGCACCGTTTTATATCGAGCATCGGATCAATGACCTGAAGGACCTTTCCCCCGGATCGCTTCCCGACCGTCTTCCCTATCTGCAACGGTTGAAAAACGCTTCGACGCTTCTTGATGATATTGCCCGCAGGCGGATCGCACCGACTGAAGGTTTCAGGCGCATTGCCTCCATTTCGTCGCTGCCGCAGTCGGTCGTGCGGCAATTGGGAACGATTGTTCCGAAGGGGGGCGGCAGCGACCCGGCCCCGAAAGCACCGGCCGGATCATCGTCGAAAATCGATTCGATCCTCTCGATGATGGAAGTCGATGCAGCGCAGGCCGCGGCTCCTCCGAAGGCGCCGCCATCCGATTTCGTCGCTGCGCTCACCGAAAACGCTCATGAGGACTTTTCTCCCGCCGCACTGCTCACCTGTAAAAAGTCAATCGATACGCTGATCGAAGCCCTCTGCGACGCAGTTGTTGCGCAACCTTTTTCCAGGGCTGCGATTTCCTCATGGAACGCCCTGAAGATCCTCCTGAAAATCGCCGGTCGCCGCCGGGAGGCGCTGTTGTATCTGCACAGCGCTCCGTACGATGCCGCGCAGCGGCACTTCGAGGACGCCCTCGCCTTCTGCGCGTCCGAATCGGGTGCGCCGGATCTTGTTATCTGGGATTATCCGGTACCCGTCGATACCGCGACCCTCCAGCAAATCGAGCATATCGGCGCGGGCGCCGACCAGTATAAAACAGTCGTGGCAACATCGCTCGATTATCATGACGACCTTTATAAAAGAATTCTCAATCAGGAACCGTTGAAAGCAGTACTTGAGCAGCCCGCCTTCATCCCGTTGCGGCGGCTGCAGGAGACAAGTCAGGCACGATGTCTGGCGCTCTGTGCGCCCGATGCACAGCAGCACAGCCAGGGCGACCAGAAGGTTGCGGTCAGGGGCGCATGGCTTCTGGCTTTTCAATGGGTTACCTCAGTGCTTGAAACCAGCTCCCCTTTCCATCTGCAGAACAGTTCCATCATGGCACTCGATGATTTTGCATTTCCGAAACTTTCGAGCGAGACGGTATTTGACGCGAACCAATGCGGGATAACACTGCTGCGTCCCAACAGCACGACAACGCCGCGTGTACTGTTCGGCAGTACGAAGACCCCGTACGGAAGCCTTCTTTTCAACCTTCTCGTCAATCGAACGGCGCGTCTCGCCGCCGGGTGGATAAGCGGTCAGGACAAAAATATGACGGTTGAAGCGGCTGCTCCGGCATTAGCGCGGTTTTTGCAAACGCAGCTCAGACCATATCATATTTTATCTTCCAACGAGGCGGTGGCGGTAACCGTTGCCGGGGGGAGTCTTCAGGTGACGCTTGATTCCGATATCACGGTCGCCGGTTTCCCGGTGAAGTTTCAGTTTTCGTTTAACTACCGGGAGTAGGAGATCGCGGCATCGACTGTTCCGAAAAGCAGGGTGAACTATCGAAGGAGGGATACAGGTGCATTCCATCATCAGAAACCACGGATTATTGATGTTTGTGGCTGTTGTGATGCTCTTCCTTGGAGCGGCAACACTGCCTCCGTCCGGTGATCAGTTCACCCATACGGTTGCGGCAGGTGAGTCGGTCAGTCTTATCTGCATCGATTATTACGGTTACTATTCGGAGACTCTCGGGAAAGCGGTGGTTGCGGGAAACCCTTTGATCAAAAACATCGATATCATCTATCCCGGTCAGGTGCTTACCCTGCGGAAACCGGTTGAACCCGCGAAGGGTACGGCTCAGGCCGCTGCTTCCGATTCGATATCCGCCGCGGCGCCTCCCGAGGCTTCGGGAGAAGCGTTGTTCGTAAAAAAAATGAGCATTACGCAGGGAGTGGTTACCTGTGTGGAGGGAACCGTCCGGTTCCGTCGCAGCGCCGCGGCAAAACCGAAGCCCTTGAAAATCAATTCCATCGTCACCCCCGGAAATATCATTGAAACGGGAGCCGACGGCCGCGTCGAGATTATTATTAACCGTGAAGCGGTCGTGCGCCTGCGGGAAAGGACGACAACAGTGCTCGAGGCGTTCCGGCCGACCGCCGACGCGGCGGGTAAAACACGTATCGGCTGTTCCGTGGGCGCATTGTGGACCAAGGTGAAAAAATTCAAAGATCGCGTCAGCAGGTTCGAGCTGCAACTGCCCACGGCGATCGCCGGCGTCCACGGCACGGTCTACGAGACCGTCGTCGCGGCGGACAGTTCGGCGGAGGTAAAGGTGTTCTCCGGCGAGGTGGCGGTGAGCGGCGGCGGTACAAAAAAAGCGACCGGAGCGCCATCCACCTCCGGCGCGCCCTCCGAGGTGGCCGGTCCCCATGAAGTCGCCCCCCCGCAGGAGGTCACCATGGAACACTGGACGCAGATCGTGCGGGCCATGCAGAAAATCGCCATCAATAAAAAAGGCGCGCCCTCGCAGCCGGTCACCTTTACAAAAACAACCATGGGCGGCTGGGAACGGTGGAACGACGAACGTGACCGACGGATCGCCGCGCTGTTCGGGGAGCGGGAGCCGTGAACCGGAAAAAAGCCGTTATCCTGAGCATCGGTACGATAGCCCTGGCGGTCGCGGCATTTCTGCGGCCGTTTCGATTCATCGACAACCTCTGGTACGACCTCCACTTCATTTTTGCCGCGGCGGACGCATCCGGACCGGTCGTCGTGGTCGGCATCGATCCGAAAAGCATCGAACACTATGGGGCGCTCCCCTGGAACAGGGGCACCATGGCGGCCCTGGTGGAGCATGTCGCGGCCGCACGCCCCGCGGCGATCGCGCTTGACTTTCTCTTCCCGCGCCGCGGGGACGCGTCCGAAAACGACAGCCTGGCGGCGGTTTTTTCACGCACGTCGTGGCTGGTCCTTCCGTTCCGCGCCGACGGAATAACCACAGCGCCGCAGGAAGTGCGCCAGCCGATGACGGCCGATCTTTTCAAGTTCCGATTTTCACGAATTGTCAATAAGGAATTCCTTGATGACATCATGTTTTATTCAGCGAAGACCGTGTCCGCGGCGGATACGCTTTTTTCTCCCTTCGCGCGCTGCGGCGGTTTCCTCAATGTTTCCACGAGCACCACCAGCCAGAAAATCCGCGAGGCGATCCAGGTGATCCGCGTCGGGGATGAGTACTTCCCCTCATTCGGCATCGCCGCCGTTGCGGCGTACTGCAGGCTGCCTCCCGCCGAACTGGAGCTTGACGGCCGGGGCTCCGTTGCCGTCGGCGGCCACACGGTCCCGCTGACATCGTATGCGGCAAGCACGGCCATCAATTTCCGGAGCGAAAGGGCGCAGGTCCGCGCCGTTTCCGCCGCGGAGCTCCTTGACGGAACGGTTGATCCGGAGATCTTTGCGGGGAAGCTGGTGTTTGTCGGCGTGACCGATCCGTCTTCCGGCGCCGATTTCTTCGCCACGCCGGTAACCTCGCAGTTCCCGGGAGTGATGGTGTGGGCGACCATGGCAACGGACATCCTGGAACAGAGAATCCTGCACGATCCGCAGTGGCCGTTCCTGCTCCTGGGCGTCGTTATAATATTTTTCCTGTTTCCCGGATGCGCCCTCATTTTTCCGGCGCGGAAACGGCGGGCGACGCTGATTCTGGGTGGAGCGCTTGTCATCGTTAGCTTCATTGTCAGCATCACACTCTTCCGCACCGCCCATACTATTTGGAACTTTCCCTCCATTGTCTATGCATGGTTTTTTTCATTGCTCTGGCTTGCGGCGCTGCGTGCCGATCCGATGCTTGCGGGTCCGATCGCGCTGAAGCTTGACCTCCAAAACCCGCCTGATGACGCCTTTCCCGCGCCGCCGACTCCGGCCGAGCTTGCCGAAACACTTCCGCAAACCGATACCACCGGTTTTATCACAAAACTGCTGACGTCGCATGACGAAAAAGAGGAGCCGGGAAGCGAGCCTGCCACGCTGTCGGGAACAATCGTCGAGGTGAAGCGTGAGGAGCTTTCCGCGCAACCGCGGCCCAAGCCGATGGTTGCCGATCTCGTCTCCATGCCCCGCGATCTTGCAGGCGGGACGATCGTCCGCCTGCTGGGAACCGGCGGAATGGCGGACGTTTATCTGGTATGGCACCCGCGTCTGGAGGCGTATCGCGCTGTCAAGGTGATGAAGCCGGGCTGCAGCGAAAACTTCCTCTCGCGGTTTGAGACCGAGATCCGCATTATTGCCAAACTCGACCATCCCAATATCGTCCACTGCTATAATGCGGGACAGTGGCACAGTCTTCCCTACCTCGAGATGGAATACGTGCACGGCGCCTCCATGGAGGAGATCATCAAAAATTGGAATAATATAACGGTCGAACAGGCACTCTTCGTGGGGATACAGGTATGCCGTGCTCTGTACTATGCGCATAACCAGATAATGACGATCTATGGTAAAACATACCGCGGAATCGTGCATCGTGATTTGAAGCCGGCAAATATCATGTTGAGTCGTTCGGGACAGATCAAACTGACTGATTTCGGCATTGCCCGGCCAGGAACGGTTTCCCTCCATACCGTTGATACCGGCAGCGTGGTGGGAACCCTTCCCTATCTTGCCCCTGAACAGCTCGATCAGCATGAGCTGACCGCAAGCGCCGATATCTATGCCCTGGGAACGACGTTATATGAATTGATAGCGGGCGAACGCGCTTTTCCGCAGGTGGAAATTCCGGCGTTGCTTCGCGCGAAAAGCATCGGAGCCTACAAACCGCTTGCGCGTGCGGCGCAGGTAGCGCCTGAAATCGCCGGCATCATCGATACGGCAATGGCGGTTGATGCGGCAAAACGGTTTGCCGACGCGCAGGCTTTCGGCGAAGCGCTTGAGCGCGCTCTTTTCAACATCTGCGGGTATGACGCGACCGCGCCCGTTGCCGCACTTGTCAGGCGCGTCTGGGAAACATAGAAAGGACCGTATGCCCTATTATTATCTGGAGATGGTCCGCGGCAGCGTCGTCGGACAGCGGTATGGCGTTCCCGACGGTGCGGTAAGCATCGGCAGGAGCAGTCAGAACACGATCGCCCTGCCCCCGGCGGAGAAAAGCGTGTCCGGCCACCATGCGATTCTTTACAAATCACCGGAACGGATCCTGCTGCAGGACCTGCAGAGCACCAACGGCACCTATGTCAATAACGAACGGATCGCCGAACGCGACCTCGCCCCGGGCGACGCCATCGGCTTCGGCCAGGCCGGACCGCGCCTCAAGCTGATCGTTTCCGATACGGAGCTTGACACTTCAGCGCCTGCCGGGAGCAGTGCGTTCGGCGACCCGACCAGCATAAAAACCCATGAGGAGCCCGTCCCCATCCTGATGTCGAAAGACGCGACCGCAAACGAGGATAAAAAGAACGTTTTCAAACTCAAGCAGCGGCGCCCGGCTCATTCCGACGACACGGCCAATCCGTCGGTGACCGTGGAACTGGAGCAAAAATTGATTGATAAAAGCATCGGCCAGGAGGATATGCGGCGTCTGATGAAGGAGGGCGACCGGCTCGAAAAAATAGTCAAGCGGGGGAATCTGGGTGAAACGCAGGCGGCGACGCTCATGAGCGCCTACCGGGCGCACCGGTCGATGCGGCGTCAATTGTACTATATTATCGCGGCGATTGTTTTCGTTTCCGTCGCGGTTTCTTCGTTTTTCGGCATCCGCGCCTTTCAGTACAAGCATATCGTGACAAAAGCAAAAACCATCAAGCGGGACCTCGACGAATTCGACAGAAAAATCGCCGCGGCGAAGAACGATCCGGAGAAAAACAGAAAGGAACTCCAGGCGCTCATCACGCAGCTTGAAGAAAAAGAAAAATCGCTTTCGTCGCTTAAAACCCGGATGAACGAAGACGATTTCGGCGAGTTCTATTCCGATCCGCTCGAAAAGCGGATCGATGAGGTGCTGATGCGGTTCGGCGAAACCGACTACCACATACCGGGCGAGATGATCGACCGCGTCCGCTACCACATCGAGTACTATTCCGGGAACCTCCACGCCACCGTTGCGCGTTATCTTAAACGTAAAGATAAGTACTTTCCCATGATCCACCGGATTTTCCGCGAGAAAAACCTGCCGATCGAACTTGCCTACGTCTCGATGCTCGAGAGCGGTTTCAATCCCATGGCGCTCAGCCATGCCGGAGCGCGGGGATTGTGGCAATTCATGCCGAAAACCGGCAGGCAGTTCGGGTTGACGGTGAGCAATAATGTCGACGATCGGACCGATCCGCAGAAGGCGACGTACGCCGCGGTCGAATATTTCAAGGACCTGATCGGCATTTTCGGCGGCAAGAGTTCCGTGATGCTCTGCATGGCAGCCTATAATGCCGGCGAGGGACGAGTGATGGGCGCCCTGCGAAAAATCGACGATCCGATGCGCAACCGTGATTTCTGGTACATCTACCGCATGGGATACCTTGCGGAGGAGACCAACGAATACATACCCCGCGTTATCGCGTTCATCATTATTTCGGAGCATCCGAAAGATTACGGCTTCAGCGATTATGTCCAAGCCGGTACGGATACCGGGTCGCTGGAAGCGGAAACCGATTTCGTCGAGTTCGATTACCGGATTGAATAATGCGCAGGGGTTCGTATTGCTATTTGACCGATGAGGAGTGGGAGCGGCGCATCGCCCGGTTCGAGGCCATCGCCCGGTCGTGCACGCTCTGTCCCCGCAATTGCCATGTCGACCGTTTTTCCGACGAGCGTGGCTACTGCGATGCGCCGGGAGAGCTGGTGGTTTCGAGCATTTTCCCGCACCATGGTGAAGAGCCCCCCCTTTCCGGCACCGGGGGATCGGGAACGATTTTTTTCACCCACTGTACCCTTCAATGCTGCTTCTGCCAGAACTGGCAGATCTCGCATGAGGCAGAAGGACAGCGCTTTACACCCGAAGAGCTTGCGGAAAAAATGGTGGGGCTGCAGAAACAGGGCTGCCACAACATCAATCTCGTGACGGCGACCCATTTTATTCCATGGCTGCTGCGCGCATTGCAGCTTGCGGCAAAAAAAGGGCTCTTCCTTCCGCTGGTCTACAACTGCGGCGGCTATGAGCATGCCTCAACGATCGCCCTGCTCGCCGGCATCATCGATATCTATCTTCCCGATATGAAATATGGCGATAACCGGGCGGCGCAGCTCTTATCCCGCACCGCAAATTACCGTTCGTTCAACCGCACCTCGCTGCGTGAAATGTTCCGCCAGGTCGGAGCGCTGATTACCGACGACGACGGCGTCGCCCGCCGCGGCCTCTGTGTACGGCACCTCGTCCTGCCGGACGACCTTGCCAAGAGCGAAGCGATACTCGATTTTCTCACCTCGGTTTTTGATCCCGCCGATATCTGTATCAGCCTCATGGCGCAGTACCGCCCGCTTTACCATGCGGCCGACTTTCCTGAAATCAACCGTATGGTGACCGTGCAGGAGTATGAGACCGTTAAAAAGGCGTTCATTGACGCCGGGTTCCCGGGATTCTATCAGAAATTCGACGCACTCGATAAGTCGTTCGTCATCGATTTCACCACACGGAAGGAAGAGGCGCTGACCCCGCCTTCCGCCCCGGGAAGCCTGAACTCTTCGCAGGATTCATTGTCCGAAGGGGAGCCTGAAACCACCACCCTTCTTTCGCCGGACTGGAAAGAGGTCGGTTAGAGGGCTTTTCACCTGACGCTCCGTGCTTTTCATGAAGAGACGAGCGAATTTATAAAGCACACCGGCAAAAAAAAGCGCTTTAAGCGTAAGGCTGTACCATTTCGATTTTTTCCGGAACATAGTGCACCCGGGAAGAAAATAAATCACGCTCGTAATCGCAGGCGGAATTGCATTACTGGCCGGCGCGTGGTACCTGCTGCAGCCGTATATTCAATAAACGATCCGCTGGTCGTGGCTCAGCGCCCCTATTATCTGACTATTGTCAACGTTCCGCCTGTCCGCACCGCTCCGGCAGTGATCCGGTAGACGTAGCGCCCGGCCGGCAGCGAAGAACGGTCAAGGGGTATCGTATAATCACCGGGGAGGTCGAACTTCTGCGAATATTCGGCGACCCGCCGTCCCGCAAGAGTAAAGAGAGCCGCCTCCATGCGGCAGGGTGAAGCGGCCAAGGCGATAAAGCTTATATCGGGACGTATGACGATCGAGATTGACGGCTGTTGCGGCGGGGTATTGCATGCAACGGCGCCGGTGGGGTAGAGGTCCTTATAGATTGCATCAACCATAAGACAGTGGTTGATCAGGTCCTGATTGGACTTCACCTCGCTGGCGTAATTGAGGCCGTAGGGCCAGAAGTGTTGATTGTCGCCTTTGAGCACCGCCTCGGGGCCGTCGATCTCCTTGAGCTTCGCGCCGCCGTTTTTCCCTGTGTAAACATTGTTTCTGATCAGGCCGGACCACTGGCTGGCGGTTCCCACACCGATCGTATGGGCGATTTCGTGCATCGCCGTACAGGTAACCTGGTATGCTTTATTCGAGCCGAAGCGGATCGATCCGTTGCTGTTGCCGTCGGCGGTTTGTACCGACGGCACATATGCCGCCCGTACCGCTTTGGTGATGTGTGTATAGGTGTTGTAATAGTACATTGCCGAATCCATTGCGATCTTGATCCGGGCATACGCCTGCTGCCCCTCCGTGGTGGAACCGTTTTCCGTACTGAGGGTGTAGGTGATATGTCCGGTCGGAGTGGAAGCGGCGAACGGGGCGGTTACCCATATCCCGATGATACAAGCGATGATGCATGCATGTATAATAAAATTGCCGTGCCGTTTTTTCCTGAAATTCCATCCCATCATTTCCCCCTTCAACGAGGTCAGTATTCCTCTTAATAATATATTATTTTATTCGGTCGGGTGGAAGACCCGGAGATACGCTCAGTCACCTGCTCCTGACGACCATTGTCGCTCTTCTCCACTTTTATCGGAATCCTGGTCACTGATTGTGAAAATGTAACAACCGCTTCTGATCGAGGAATTATCAATGGAGAAACCCTGTTCACTAAACGATGCAGGCTGGTTATTGACGGAATAACAGTAGGAATGGTCGATACATTCCTGATGAATCTGTATCTGTAAATGGTTAGTCCTGCATCAGATAGTATATGTGGACTTCAATCGCCGTTCAAATCATTAAAAAACCATGTTTTCTTGATATGGGCGTTGTACTCCCGCGCCGTCGATTTCTGAAGACCCATGTACCGCGGGATCGCGATACCGAAGATATAGACGAGTGACGCGAAAGTGAGCGTTCCGCCGCTGATGGCGATTGTCGCCCTGGTTGAACGAGGTACCTCCTCGGGAAGAAGCGCTGTACTCGCCAGTCCCAATAGACCGACAATATAGGGTGCCAGCATGACAAAAGACGAACTTACGTAAAAACGTGATCTTGCTTTGTAAAACGGCGGCTTAAAACGAAGCCTGTCGGTGCCATTGCATTCGATGGTACCGGAAAGTGGGGTGACACCGGTAAAGGAGATATTCTGGTAATTGAAACCTGTGATATACCTGTCCGTAAATTTAAGCAGTTTGCTTTTGGTGTGTATCAGCAGCATCAAAAGCGCTTCGCCGGCTGCATTACGCACACTATCGTCCGGGTCCGTTGAGTGTACTTTTTTCAGCAGAGGGACATGCCGTGGTTGCGGATAGAGGATCAGCGCCGAGATGGCCGACGTCCTGACTGACGTATTCTTGTCGTGTACCATTGCGATGATATCGTCGATAACAGTGGTATCGCCCCGTTTGCCGAGTGCCTCTACTGCGGCCTTCCGGACCTCAGCCGACGTGTCTTTAAGTGCATCCAGGATGAATGGTGTACTGCCGGCATCGCTGCTCCAGACGAGAGCGTTGAGTGATTCGATTTTTACGGTACGGTAGTCACCCGGCATGGCAGCAGGGCCTCCACTAATTGTGTCTGTTGTGGTAACGGCCGTCTCGATTACAGCGCCGTTACGATCATGGTATCGAGACCGGCATTGCGTCAACAACTCAAACAAGGCGACAAGTCGCTGGTCGGCAACCGGGGTTACCGTCGATACCTTTATGAATTCCAGATCGGGGGCAATGAGATGATGGTTATATCGAGGAGGCATGCTGATGATTGACGAGACTTCCCCTGCCGGGAGTGCCGCCGGATGATCCAAAGACGGAAGCTGCAAGCTTCTGTCACTTCGCCGCGGGCGCCGTTTTCTTCGCGTTGTTGAACTTATACGTCAACCCGAGCGCCAGCACTTCCTTGAACTGGGCGTTGACGTGTTTATCACGGTCGTAAATCATTTGCACCGTCAGATTGATCATGATGTATTTCGTCAGATTGACTGAGAGGATATTTTCCCAGTTGATGTCGGGATAACGCCAGGTAAAAACGCCCGCCGATGTTGTTACTGCGGCGTCATCCTCAATCGAACTGGCGAGCGCCTGGTAGAGCGTGAACAGCAAGGAGTAATCGATCAGGCCGTCGCGCAGTTTTGTCTTTAATTCGGTCACGAACTCGAACCCGGCGTCATTGACCGTTTTTCCCTCATGATGGCCGGTCTCGCCGTTGAACCGGTAACGGTCGAAGTTCTGATGAACCGAACCGCCCAGACGCGCGCTCCATTTGGTCGCGGCGGCGGCAACGAGCTGGCGGGTGACACCGAAACTTTCGAAGAGATCGATCGGATTGCCGTAATGACGCTGACGCAAATTTCCCTCCGACGCGGTATCGCGTTCGTCGGTAAACTGACTGATAAGACGGATCGCGACAAACGGATCGACACACCAGCCGAGCGTAAATTTCTGCAGCGACTCGAAATCGATCAGGTCGGTCGACTTGGTGAATTCGCTCCACGAACCGCTCTTGTCCTGCGTTTTGGTCTGGCCGTAGGCGAGTTTGAGGGTGTTGCGGTGGTTGAACCATGTCACAAATTGTCGTTCCGCGACGAAGTTCACTTTCGACGCCCATGAAAGCGCGCCTTTTTCGCTCCCCTGCCAGCTGCCACTGTAGGCGTTCTGGGTGAGCGTGACATTCGCATCAAGATCGATGATCCACGGTCCCTTTTCAACGGCGGAAACCACGGCAATGGGAAGCAGTATCGATACGGCCATCAAATGGGTAAGTCGCATAGAAGCCTCTCTTTCGTCGGTAGGGGGAAAGATTTTGGAAACAGGACGATTTTTCGCTGCGGCAAATTCCGTTACTTTATAAATATAATTCAACGGCACAGCGGAACGGTATTTCAGAAACCGGCCTGCCATGGAGTGGGCTGCCGTTTCAACACCTGACCGCAAACGGCGGAAAGCCTTATTTTTCCACCACACCCCGTTCATTGCAATGAACGTTTTTTCGCCCGGTGCGTTGCACAACCCCCTAAAGAGTGGTACATTACAGAGTGTGGGAGGGGTAGCTGCATGCCGGATATTTATCATTACAGTGACTACCGCAAATTTCTCCACGACCGGCTGGAGGAGAAGAAACGGGAAAATCCCGCGATCTCCTTCCGCATGCTTGCCCGCCAGGTAGGGTATAAAGCTCCAAGTTACCTCCCGATGCTCCTTTCGGGCAGGATCAACATGTCGCTCGACATGTGCCTCAAATTCTGCTCGTACATGAAACTGACGAAGAAACGATGTGACTATTTTCAGAACATGGTACTCTTCGGTAATGCATCTTCGCATAAGGAACAGAAGCTGTATTTCGACAAGATGCGCTCCTTCAAGGAGGCAGCGGTCCATCTCATCGATTCGGCTCAGTACCGGTTTTATGAAAAATGGTACAACCCGGCGATCCGGGCCCTGCTGGAGTTTTTCCCCCTTCGCGATGAGTACGAGGTAATCGGAAAATTGCTCATTCCCGCGATAACCGGCCGGGAAGTGCAGGAGTCATTCGAGCTTCTGAAAGAACTGAAGATGATCGAAAAAGACAAGGACGGTTTTTACCGCCCCGCCGACGCCGTCATCTCCACCGGCTACGAAGCATCCGGCATTGCAATCAACACCTTTTTATACAATACACTCCGTTTGTCGGAATCGGCGCTCGGCAGATTCCCGCGCGACGAAAGAAACTTCTCCTGCCTTACGCTCGGAATTTCAAAAAACGGTTTTAACGAAATCAGGCAGGAATTGCGTGAATTCAGGCGTAAAGTATTGAAAATTGCAGAGGATGACAAGGCGGATAGAATCTACCAGTTCGGCTTTCAGCTTTTCCCTGTTTCCCATCAATACTCACAACGGAAGAAAAAATGATGCGATTGGGGATGATACTGCTGGCAACAAGCCTCTGTCTGTTTCTGAACTGCACCCTTGGGACCGGTTCCGAGGTAGAGGGAAAGCGCTTTGCCATCGAGGGGAGGGCGGTGTATGCCGAGGACGGGCCGGTCGCCTGGGCGAAGGTCCGGGTGCGGCCAACAGGGTTTCTTGCGCTCTATGCCGACGAATTCGCCATCTTCGATACCGTGACCAACGCGCAGGGATTCTTTCATTTCGACACGATACCGGTCGACTCGTATACCATCGAGATCAACAAGGACGGAAAGTTCGGGGCTTTGCAGGAGCTGAAAGTAGGGACATACGACAGCTTCCCGATCGTCCTGCCGACTGCAACCCTCACCTCTACCGGCACCATTTACGGCCGCATCAACCTGCCGATTTCCGACGACACCAGCCGTCCGTGGGTGGCGCTTTACAATGTCGATTATCTAGTTAAGGCGCCCCTAACCCAGGATTTCCGGTTCGAGGGGGTGCCGGAGGGGGTGTACAGTCTTCGTATCGTTCCGTATCATGAAAGTAAACTTGTCGTCGAACTGCACGACATTACGGTCGCCGGCGACAGCGTCGTGGATGTGGGGACGCTCAATTTCACCATCCAGCAATTTTTCAAGGGATGTACCAGTTTCGAATGCGACTCGATGGCGGTACGGTCAATTCTTGATGCAAACGGACTGACGGAGGTTCCCGTCGAATCGGTAGTAACGGTTGATACTGCTGCCGCTCGGATCATTGAGTTCGACATTTCCCATCAATCAATCGCCACCGTCACGAAGGAGATAGGCAGCCTTTCACGGCTCGTCACCCTCAATCTCCGCAACAACCGCGTCCAGTCGCTTCCCGAACAGATCGGGTATCTGCGGTCGCTCAGGGAGTGCCATCTCGACAGCAACGGGTTATATGAATTGCCCGCCGAATTGTGCTATCTCTGCTCACTCCAGGTGGTGACGGCAAGCGCTAATAATATTTACCGGTTAGACTCACGGCTGATGAGTTTACAGGTCGGCACACTCGATCTTCGTTTCAATATGCTTGAAATGCTGCCGGAGGCAGATCGAATGCTTCCCCGAATACAGTTGTTGTATCTCGACAACAACAAGCTTGCATCGCTTCCGTACCAAATAATGCAAACACAACCGCATGGTTTTTCAATAGGTAATAATCGTTTATGCGTCCTGCCGTCAAAGCTTTCGCAGTGGCTTACCATTTACGATGAAGACTGGCAAGCATCGCAGGATTGCTCGACCGTTGACTCATCCGAGTAAAGGAGGAATTATGAATGGAAACAGTTTGTTGCTCATTGCCGCGGCGTCGTTTTTATTCACGGTCGCCTCCGTAGCAGATGATGGAACATGGTACAAACCGTTCCATGCAATCGGATCTATATACGAAACAGGCGGCGCAGGTGATTTTCTTTGGTTTCTGACGGGGCACGGAATCGGCCGGTTGAATACCGTAACTCTTCAAACAAAACATTTCTCGTTTTGTTCATTGGATGTCCCTGAACTAATCACCTGGAATAATTACAGCCTTGCTGTTGGAGATTCCGACCATGTTGCTTTCTATAATACCGGCAACCATCGGATCTTTTTATATGACGGCATATCCTGGGAAAATCCTCCATGTCCATATGACTATGATCAGCTGACGGTTGATTACCGCGGACGACTCTGGGTGGCGGGCGCTGCCGAAATCGCCGGTTATGATGGCAATGAATGGAAAACCCTTCCTCTCGAAATTCCCGATTCGATGTACGTCGGTTCGATGCTCGCGGATGATACGGGGGCGGTTTGGTTCGTTATCCGTTGGCCCTCCAATCCTCCATCACCTCAACGTAACTCACGGGTTTACTGCTTTGACGGATTGGAAATACATCCGATATCCATAGACTCCTTTCCTATTTACACAGCCTTGAAGGATATTCATGGAAACATCTGGCTGTTGGATGGCACCGGATCTTCGAATATGAATGTATATTCGATAGGCCCAGATCGATTGATAACCATTTATCAAATTGAAGAAGATTTTCCTACATATTCACCCCCCCATATCGATTCCGACGGCAATTTATGGAGCTTGGTTTTTACAAAATACTCCAACGTTCTTTACAAAAACAACATACGATCACTGGACACCACCCAACGAGAAGGCTTTTCAACGTTCAAAATGTATCCACATAACGATCTTACATCCTGCAACAATGGAGTATATCTCGCCCAGCCGGACGGATTCAGCCACTTTACGGGCAACGGTTTAGAATATCTATTTCTTTCCAAAGAGGATTTATTGGGTACTTCATGTGAAAATATATCTCAAGGAGCCTCCGTATTATTTAAAAAAGATGGTTCGTTTTTATCCTTCAGCGATAACGGGCACGATGTTATCGAATATAAAAATGGAAATTGCCATTTCATGCCATCTTTACATAAGAAAGTGTCGGCCCTTTTTGAAACGGTCGACGGCGCTGTCCTTGCAACGGCAGGGGCGGTATATAGTCTCGGCGGATTGTACAGATTGCAGGACACGACATGGGAATTGCTGGCCGGAACCGAAAACCTTCCTTTCCACAGTATCACACAGGATAAAAACGGGAAGATATGGGGTAGTGACGGTAAAAAAATTATTCGCCAGACCGATTTTGGCTGGGAACTGATTGACTCCGGAAATTCAAACCTTCCCTATCTTGATGCTTTTCCTTACACGATAAGGAATATTCGTAAGGGTCCGAATGATGCAATCTGGATACAACTCAACTCCTCCGTCGCACAAACGAACGACGGCTTTCATTGGACATTCTATGATTTTGCGAATCCAGACCTTTCATTCAATAGGATGCATCTGATGTCGAACGACAAGAATGGCGATATAGTCATATGGTACAGTGAAGTCCTTGCCGATTCCGGAAGTTCGAGACTGATCAGGGCTGTTTATAATGGATTGAACTGGGTGCTTGATACTGTACCGGCTCCTTCTCAAGTTTATTTCTCCATTTATTATGAAGATGTTAGGGGAGACTTGTGGGCTGCAATAAATTATCCCGGTCCGACGCCATTAGAATATGCAGGGCCTCTTTACCGATACACCGACTCATCCTGGATCGCCTACGATACCGCTAATACACCATTTCTGTTTTACTTTCTTATTGGCGAAAACGCAAACGGAGACATGTACTTTCGCGATATGTGCAATGAGACGGTTGTCTTTAAACGTGAACCGCTCAAGGCAACCACACCCAAAATGCATCCGCCTTTAAAATCCGGACTGTTTCTGCGCACTTCCGCCGGTAATTCTTTTTCCGTCAATTACACCCTACCGAAATCGGGAGTGGCGATGCTTTCACTCTATTCGCTGCAGGGAAGGCTCGTCCGCACGCTTCTGACGGGATTTCACCGGTTCGGCACCCACCGCCGCACCTTCACCGTCACCTGCTCTCCCGGCCTCTATTTCGTCCGTCTTCGCACCCCGGAGGGCTCTCATGTATCGCAACTCGTACTGCGCTGACCGTCCTTCACCCGGAGCAGGGTCAGGTTGCTGCCGGGCCGGATGCGGCGCTTGCCGCATCCGGCCTTGATAATTGACAACAGCGTATCTCACGCTCGCGCATTTTTTTTACCCGGTCGGTTAAAAATCGGTTTAAAATCCACCATCCCCGACAGTATATTACTACTTAAGCACCAGCACCCCGTTCCACCTCCACAAGGAGTAGAGTATAGTTATGGCAATTTCCATCACTCCCTCCTCACACCTCCTTTTCATCGGCGACAGCATCACCGACTGCGGCCGCCGTGAAAAGCCGTTTTCCCTTGGTGACGGATATGTTGCCATGGTGGCCGAACGCCTCATTCAGCTGTATCCGAAACTGCGGATCACCAATCGCGGCATCAGCGGCAATACCAGCATTGACCTGGTTGCCCGCTGGAAAGAGGACGGCCTTGATCTCAAACCGTCGATCATCTCGATACTCATCGGCATCAACGACACCTGGCGCCGTTACGATCATGGTATCGAGACCGGCATTGCGGCATTTGAAGAAAACTACCGCAGCATTCTCGACCGCACGGTGGTAGGCCTCAGGGCATCATTGATTCTCTGTGAACCTTTTCTGCTGCCGCTTACGGATGAACAGAAGCTCTGGCACTTCGACCTTGACCCTAAACGGCGGCTCATCCGCGGTTTGGCCGATGAATATAAAGCGGTGTTTGTCCCCCTTCAGGAGGCGTTTCAGAAGGCCGCGGCAACGAAACGTGCCTCCGAACTGGCGGAAGACGGCGTCCATCCGACTGAGGCGGGGCACCAGCTGATTGCCGAAACGTGGTTGAAGGCAGTCGGGAGAGAGGCTGGGAAGACCTGAACCGGAGATATTTTGTTTTTGTAGAGACGCTACGCCGTAGCGTCTCTACTTCAAATACAACACCCCCAGTGAATCGAAATAGGCATTGATTGACTGCCGGTAGGAAGCCGGGTAGGTGCCCTCCTGGAGCGCCCGGCGCCGCAGCATATAAAAGGTGTCGTTGTTGCCGAACGCGGAATCGGACGGCGTGCCGGTCGATTTTGTAAATACGATCCCCGCGGAGGTCGATTTCCTCTCCTCCTTTCCTTCCTCCTCGCGGTGAAGCGAGAGGGCCGACTGGAGCATCCGGGCAAGGAAGCGGTCCTGACGTTCGGTGACCTCTTCACGGGGCAGATTGAGGAGTTGCGTCAGATTGCGGGCCTCTTTTTCAAGTTCCTCGACCCGCTTTTTCATCCCTTCGCCCGTTGCATCGCCGAATTTTTCGCCGAGCGCTTTGAGCTGGTCGGCAAGCGCCTGCTGGGCGGCCTGTGCCTCTCTGCGGGCAGCCTCGCAACCCTCACTGCCTTCAGCTGCACCGCCCGGCGGCCGGCCCTGCAACATTGCGCGCAGGAGTTGCGCGGTTGCGGCGTTGATCGCCGCCTGTTTTCCCGACATTTTACGCAGCGATTCCCGCCATCCGCCTGCTCCGCTGTTGCAGCTTCCACCCTCCTGACTCATGGCCGAAACCGTCTCAAGCAGGCTTGCGGCAAGCTGTTTGATCGACTGTTCGCTTACCCGCATGCCGAATCCGTCGTCGCCTTCGCCGAGCGATTGCACCGCCGCCTTCGATGCCTCGCGCGCTGAAGCGGCATCGCCGCGCAATCGTTGACGGAGCGACGGGGGCAGCAGCGGCAGGCTGTCGATCTCCTGCCCGAGAAACCCGAGCGCCTGATGAAGCGCCTGCTGTGCCCTTGCCTGTTGGCGGCGGGCCTCTTCACCGGCAGGTTTATCCGTCCGGACCTGCTCCTGCCACGACGACAGGTTGAGGGAACCGCTCACCAGGTCGAGCAGTTTGTTGCGGAGCGCTTCGAGCTGCTCCATCATGAAGGAACTCATCTTCTCCCGGAGTTCCTGTGCCAGTGAGGCCAAGTTGCCGCTCATCTGCTGCATGGTGCCCGGCGAAGGGGTCTGCCGGCGGGAAAGTTGCTCCTCCATGGTGTTTCCGAGTGAATCAAGTTGATGCATCGATTGGCCGTCGGGGGGTTCCTGGTCGTCCCGGCCTCCGGCTCTGATCTCCTTTTGTAATTGCCCGATCCGGTCGAGGAGGTCCTTCTGCCGGGGGGCGGTCTGATCGTCCCGGCCGCTCCGGGCGAGTTGCGCCTGTTCTTCGGCGAGCTTTTCGGCGCGCATGGCGAGCTGCGCCAGTTCGCGGTCGCGCCTGAGCGCTTCGAGAAACTGCAGCGTATTATCGAGGCGACTATTCAGATCAGGAAGCATCTCCTTGAGTTTGTCGACCGCTTCCCGCATGTCACTAATGGAAATTTCGCCCGATTCATATTGTGGAAACAGCAGGCTGTCGCCGTACAATGCGATAAGTTCCTCCAGCGCCTTGCGGACTTCGTCCATTTTACGGGCGATCTCCTCGCCGAGCGCTCCCTCTTCCCGCAGCTCCTTGACATTTTCCTCGATCTGCCGAAGCGCCTCCTGAAGGGAGTCGGCCTGCGCCTTCATCGCCTGTTCGATGGTCTGTGCAAGCTGACGGCGGTCCCACGAAGGGGAAGATTCTTCTGATCCGGCAGTCGCTTTATCGAGCTGTTCGACGTTCTTCATAAGCTCATCCTGCCGCCTGCGCACCCTGACGATTGACTCACGGGCATTCGCATCGCGCTGCGCCATGGTCCGGTGGATTTCTTCGATGGTGGGAATCCGGAACCAGAAGGTGTCGGTGGTTGCATACTGCGCTCCGCCGTACGATCTGGTATCGCGTGCCCGTGCCCAGTAAAAAAGGGTATCGCCGGGATAGAGCGACAGACGGAAAATCTTCCACAAAAACGTTTTCTGCCACAGTCGCGCCGGTCGCGCGGGTGAGAGATCCTGCGACGACGGAACGGCGTCGCCCACGGCATTTTTGCACCAATAAAGCGTTACTGAACGGACCCCCAGATCATCGGAAGCCTCTACCAGCAGCGACTCACGCTGCGCCGGTTCGAGGTTTTTGTTCGCATTGGGCCGTAAAAACCGCACCGCGGGAGCTTCGTCGGGAAGAACGCCGATCGAGAACTGCGTGAGGGAATCGCTGAGCTGCGAAAAGGTATCGAGCAGCGAGAAGCTGTATGATGCGCTGTTGTTCACCACCAGTTCACCCTCGGCCTTTGCGCCGCTGACCCGCAGCGCGACCGTATCGCCGTTATAGCGGAGCGCGGCAGCGCGCAGCGGCGATGATTCGATGGAAAACTGCGCGTGGGTGCCGCCGTAGGCGATAAAGTCCCCCTGCCCTTCGGGGAGATGACGGGAGGGAAGTCGGGTATATAGGGGAGGGCGCAGTTCTATCTGTAAACGATGCAGGAGCGGTGGAGGGACCACCGTGACGGTTTCGGGCAGGCACCGCGCCCCCCCGAAGATAAAACGATAGGCAAACGAAGAGGCGCAACTGTCGATCCGCAAGCTGAAGGCGCCGCGACCGTCGGGACGAAGCCATCGGACCGCTTGTTTTCCGCGCTGCAGATCGGCCATGACAAGCTGGCATGAGGGCGCGGAAGGTTGTTTTGGCACGAGCCGCAACGTAACCGACGCATGCCGGGGTACTCTGACTGTGCCGGGAAACACGCTTACCTCGCTTCCTTTGAACAACATAAGCGGCAACTGCCAGTAGGAGAGAAGCAACGGCCGCAACATCAGGGAGCCGATGACAAGAAGGAGCAGGGTCGCCGTTACCGGTAAACGCCATTTTTCACGGTCGGCAACCGTCACGTTGCGATAGGCTCCGATCTGGCCGGCTGCCAGGTGGAAAACCTCATCATGGAATTCGTTCTTCTCCGCCGCTTCTGCGAGTTCAGTCGCGATCGAAAGCAGCGGATGGGCGATGTTGACGCCGCTGCGGCGCTCGAGCAGCCGGGCGGTGGAGAGCCGGCCGGGCCGGCGGATGAGAAGTTGGTCAACGATTATCGCCATGCCGCCTGCAATAAAAAGCACGGCTGCTCCATCCCAGACAAGCGGCACGATGGTCCAGGGAAAAAGTGCGAACAGCAGATGCAGTACAGCGGTTACGGCCATGAATACCAGCGCAAGCGACCACAGCCGCCGCAGGACCATACCCGCCAGGCGGCGCTTATGCCGCGCGTCAATAAATCGTCCGATGCTCTGCAGATGTCCGTTCATGGGTTGAAAAACCAGCAGACGATGTTGACGCCCATCTGCAGCGCGAACTCATGCAGCTGAGGGCCGTCGTTGTGGACTTCAAGGTTCTCCATACCGTCGCCGATATCGGAACTGAACGTATAAAAGACAAGCAGCCGGTTCTCAAAGAAAACACCGAGCCCTTCGGCGGGCTTGCCGTCATGTTCGTGGATTTTCGGCAGACCGGCAAGCGAGTATTTGCTGCAAAAGATCGGATGGTCCGAGGGCAGGACGGTAAGAGGATTTTCGGGAAAAAGGAGTGCGATCTCGCGTCGGAAGGTCTGGTCCATGCCGTAATTGTCATCCGCCCACAAAAAGCCGCCGCCGATAAGATAGCGGCGCAGCCTGATCCGCTGCCGCTCCGAAAAACGGACGTCGCCGTGTCCGGTCATATAGAGAAATGGAAAATGGAAAAGCCGGTCGTCATCGATACTCACCGTGGCAACCGAGTCGCAGACGGGGATCGTTGTCCGCTTCTTGACTGCCTGCACCAGATTGGGCAGCGACGAAGGATTTGCGTACCAGTCGCCCCCTCCGTCGTATTTGAGTCGCGCAACGGTAAAACAATACTCATCAGCGAAGCCCGGACCCATGTTGAAAAGAAGCAGCAGCAGGGCAAAACACCCCGGCCGTTTCACTTGATGCGGCAGATGGCTCACCACCCGGCAATGCGCCTGTTCGGTACCCATTTCGTAATGTCACTCCTCCGCAGGCAAAATAGTTACGAACCCGTACGTCCTCCAAAAAAAAAGGGCGGGTAGCACCCGCCCTTTGTACATCAGATTTCGTTGCTCGACCGGGACTTATTTGATTACCGGCCAATGTTTCTGCCACCAGATCAGTGTCGGACTGGCGATGAAAACCGATGAGTAAGTACCCACGCTCATACCCACCAGCAGCGCCAGCGCAAAATCCTTGATCGCCTCGCTGCCTAAAACGAAGAGCGCCATCACGACAAAAAGCGTCGTCACTGAGGTGATGATCGTACGGGAGAGTGTCTGATTTATACTGCTGTTGATGATCTCCTCAAACTTCCGACCTCGCAGTCCGCCCTTTATGTTTTCGCGGATGCGGTCGAAAATAACGATGGTATCGTTGAGTGAATAACCGATGATAGTGAGAAGAGCCGCCAGAAACGTCAGGGAGATTTCCCGGTTTAAAAGTGAGAAAACGGTCAGGGTAATCAAGGTATCATGGAAAAGCGGTATAACCGCCGCCACGCCGAAAGGCAGATTGAACCTGAACCCCACGTAAATAAGAATCGCCAACAGAGCGAGGAGCGAAGCGATAATGGCGTTGCGCCGCAGTTCGCCGCCGATCTTCGGACCGACATTCTCGACGCGCCGTACTTCAAACGGGTTGCCGCCGTACTTTTGCTGCAGGGCGTTTTTAACGCTGTCGGCCACCGCCGTTCCCTCTCCCTTTTTGCGGACCATTATCTGGATTTCGTTGTTTTCGACCTGGCCGATGGATTTGACTTCAGGCGCCCCGTAGCCAAGGCCGGCGACAATAGACCTTATTTCCGCGATGTCGCCCTGTACAGGTTTCCCGAATTTAAGCTGCGTGAGTGTGCCTCCCGCAAAATCGATCGAAAAATTGAGGCCGCGATGAAACACGACCGAACCGACCCCGGCCAGAATGGCGATGAGCGAACATATGACGGCGATATGCCGCACGCCGACGAAGTCGATTCTGCTGTCTCTGATGAATTCAAGCATAGCGTATTATCTCCGTAATGGGTGTCAGATACTCAATTTGTTGACGTTTTTGACGGAAAAGAAATTCATCAATATCCGCGAAACGAACAGCGCGGTAAAGAGCGATGAAATGATACCGAAAATAAGCGTTATCGCGAAACCCCTGATCGGACCGGTCCCTTTCCAGAACAGAATGAATGCAGTGATCAGCGTGGTGAGGTTCGAATCCATGACCGTCACGAATGCCCGCTCGTAACCTGCGTCAATGGCGCTTCTGACGGTTTTCCCCACCCTGAGCTCTTCCCGGATGCGTTCGAATATGATGACATTGGCATCAACGCCCATACCGACCAGAAGAATGATGCCGGCTATGCCGGGCAGCGTCAATGTCGCATGAACGCCCGTCATTGCCGCCAGAACCACTGAAATGTTGAGAATCAAGGCAATGAGCGCGATCACGCCGCTTAACCGGTAATAAACAATCATGAAAACCAACACGACAATCGCCCCTATAATGCCGGCGAAAATACCCTTATCGATTGAATCCTGGCCGAGCGATGGTCCGACGGTACGCTCCTCGATGATTCTTACCGGCGCCGGCAGGGCTCCCGCGCGAAGCACGATCGCCAGGTTCTTGGCCTCTTCCATGGTGAAACTGCCGGTGATCTCCGCGCGTCCCAGAGGGATTTTCTGAATGATCCGCGGGGCGCTGTAGATGGTGCTGTCGAGCACTATTGCGAGGAATTTGTTGACATTGGCGGCGGTAACCGAAGAGAACCTGCGTGCGCCTTTCGCGTTCATCTCCATGTCGACTTTCGCCCCGCCGGCGCGCATACCGCTCTGGTCGATCGAAGCGCTGGCGTCTTTAATGATATCGCCGCGCATCTCCGGGGCGCTTTTTACGTAGTATAGGATCCGGTAGAGCGCACCCTCGATTTTCGTCGTGTCGTGCCCCCACAGAAATGAGTTCGCCCCCAGTCCGGCCCTTTCGATGGCGTGGCGGATATCGACACGGGTGAAGATCGACTGGACGCGCGGCACGTTGTCGATTTTTACTCCCACCTGATCGCCGATCTGAACGAGAAGATCCTTGAAGGAGGCGACCTTGTCTTTATTGTCAACTGATTCCGCCTCCTCGACGGCCGCCGAGTCGGTGTCGCTTACCGATTCCGTTCCTTCGAAAAGTTGTTCAGCCAGTTTCTGGCCTTCCTGCGCTTTCCGTTCGGTCGAATCCTTAATCGCGGCGGAATCCTGTTCCTTCTCCTTCTTGCCGGTGAGTTCATTATCAATAACAGTTATGGCGCGTTCGAGCTGGGCCGGTTCACGCAGCAATTTAAATTCAAGCTGGGCGGTCCGGCCGATAACGCCTTTTGCCGCTGTTTCGTCTTTCAGGCCGGGAAGCTCGACGATAATCCGGTCTTTCCCCTGCTTCTGAATGACCGGTTCGGCCACCCCGAGGGCGTTGATACGGTTTTCGATAATGGTATACGCCCGGTCCAGAACATCTTTTTCCGCTTCCTTATCAAGGTTGGAACGATCGATCTCAAGCACCAGACGCATCCCGCCCTGCAGATCGAGACCCAGATTAAGTATCTTTCTGAAAATCCGGGGATTTTTCTGTGCGTAGACTTCCCGTTCCTGATGATTTTTTGAATAAAAGATGAATGACGGGATTAAAAAGTATACGGTGAGCGCCACTGCCGCCAAAATGAGCAGTATTGTCAAAGGATTGTTTTTCTTCATGTGACCTGGCACATCCTTTCTGCTATTTCTCTGGGAGCCGCTGCACAGCCGCAATGGGGTTCAGGGGCGGCACTGCCCGGGATTTGATTTTAATTCAGGACGTATGGACAAATATTCCTTGACTTTTTCTACGATATCTTTGGGATTCTGCGGTTTGGTAAGATAGAGATCGCACCCTACGCGCTGACCCTCGCGATAGTCATGTTCCTGATTCAATGCGGTAAAAAGAAAGACGATAACGTCCTTGGTTTCAGGGCTTCCTTTCACCCATTCACAGACATCGAAGCCTGTCTGTCCGCAGAGGATGACGTCAAGAATAACCAGGTGCGGTTTTTCCTTCCTTATCACCGAAATAGCCTGATTCGCCGTTATCGCCTCGAAAACACTGAAGCCTTCCAGCTCGAGAAAGAGTCTCAGTATCTTGCGTATCCCGGGTTCGTCATCTACCAGCAGAATCCGAAACGGTTTCTGGTTTGTCACAGTGCTAATCCAATGAAAAGTGTATCGAAACCACTGCTTCGGCCGGTTGAATAATTTGGAAAGATACATTTTTTTACCGTGTGCGCGCAACCGGTTTGATTTTCAATGAAAGTTATTATATAATGCGAATAGTTTGAATTTTTAATCAGGTGTGCCGCATTATGAATAAGTGCCCCCCTATTGCCGAAGAACAGGCTGTTTCGGAAATCGACCGGCTGCACTGCCGGATTGCCGAACTGGAACAAATCGAAGAAA
The DNA here is from genome assembly GCA_016929415.1 of Chitinispirillaceae bacterium. Lineage (GTDB taxonomy): Bacteria > Fibrobacterota > Chitinivibrionia > Chitinivibrionales > Chitinispirillaceae > JAFGNB01. Next base: position 36,347 of record JAFGIW010000091.1, read on the forward strand.
AATACCAGGAACTCCTTGTTGAGCTTACTGAAAAGGAGGCGTTTAATTTCGCCCTTTTTCAGTATAATCCGGCACTTATCGTTGTAGTCGATCGTGAGGGGCACGTTATAAAATCGAACATTGCAAAAAAGAAGGCCGGCGGGCGCCTCCCGAACATCGGGGACATCATGTACCGGGACTATGCTTCTCATCACACCATCGATATGTACGCGGAGCTCATGGAAACGATCTCCACCGGAGCGATCCGTCGCTTCGATGAGCTGCCGTATAACAACAAGATTCTCTCCATCACGATCGCACCCTTTCCGCAGGGGGCCATCATCATCTCGGAAGATATTACCGAACGAAAAAACGCCGAGCACGACCGTATCACCCTGATCAACGACCTCAAACGGGCACTTGACGAAGTTGAAACACTCAGGGGACTCCTTCCAATCTGTGCGAGTTGCAAAAAAATCAGGGACGATAAAGGGTATTGGAACCATATCGAAGTCTATATCAGCAACCACACCCATGTCGACTTCACCCATACGCTCTGCCCCGACTGCATCCGCCATTTTTACCCTGAATACTGGCGCCAGATGCAGAAACGGGCAGCTGCGAATTCCTGACGCTTCACCTCCCGACGGTCTTTTCATCGCTGTGTGCCCGAACGTATCTTACGATGGTAAATGGACCATAAACGGGGATAATATTATCAACCGATGATCGGACAGGCCGTTTTCCCATGAAATCCACCCTTCTGGACGCAGTACCGAAACAGCAGCGATCGTCATCCACCGATCCTTTCAGGGAGTTCCATCCTGTGCTCTGGTCTCCACAGGCAGGTAACAACAGCCCCGAAACGATGATTTATTCAATTAAACGAAACCATGGCGTACAGGGGACCTACCACCTGCATAATCCCAATGATGCCATCAACGACAACCGGCCGTTAGCGGAAAAAATAATCGTCGAATACTGTATCAACGACAGCTGTTATATTCTTTTTACCGTTGCGGACCTTCTTGATGCTCCCTACCCATTCGATCAACAGTCGGAGGGCAATATTCTCGGGGAAATCGGCGAGCGGATCGCACGTCGTGTTACCAAATATTTTCTCAAGCATATCAGCAAGCGGGGATACACCGGTGGAATATTCGACGAGCGGTTCGATCCGCAGCACCGTGAAGATTTCATTATCGCCCATACCGATGAATTTATCCTGAAAATCCAGAAATACCCCAACCTGATCATTTTAAGAAGAACCGGAAGGGGTAAATACGGTTATGAGAACATCAAGGAACTTGACGGCTTTTTTGACTACCGGTATAGCGGGAAACGGCATATCCTCGTGCTGGAAAGTAAACTGGAAAAGATAAACATCGACTGCAACGATTTAATTGGCAACCTTTTTCAACCCCTGCAGAAACTCTTTCCGGAGGCCCGTTTTTGCTACGTTCTTTTTACCGATCGCCATTCGATCTATGTGCGCAACAACTACAAACGCTGGCGCCAGATCAAGCAGCTGCCGGCAAACATCAGCGAACAACTCTCCGGGTACGGCATCGGATCGCTTTTTTTCACCTTCAACGAGACACGGGAAGATTTTGAAAAGATAAAAAACTTTCTTATTCTTCAATACCGCGCGTTGCGCAAACAGTCGCTCACGTTGTACGGAAAAACCCTCATATCAGAAAAAGAACTCGTTATTTTTGATGGGGGCGAAACTCCCCATATCAAACTGGTTAAAGATCCTGAAAGCGGATTATGGCGGCAAATCCCGCTTAAACATAAAAAAGAACGGGTGGAGAATATTTTTCCCCTTCAGCGGGGAGTACCTCAAGGGCGGGTTAAAAGAGCGGTTGATGAGTTAGGTCGTTAAAATTAGATCCCATAAACCCATTAACGCATTACCTCACTAACTCACTAATTCCTGTTTTTTCACCACCCTCTGGCAACGCTTCCATGAAATGCTTATATTTAATACCAAGTTACACTTTCGGGGAAATGATCAGATTCCCCCGGTTCCGGCGTCTATAAAACAGCAGAAAAACGATTACCTTTTTACTGTTACTTTTTTCAGCACCAATGGAGGTTTATATGTTCCGACAACGTATGGTTCTGTTAACGCTCTCATTACTTGCATGTACCGTTGTTGCACCACTGGCCCGCAGCATAATGGAAAAAAAAATGTTCTATATCACCACTACCGGGAAAACGGGGCAGGCGCGGTTCTGGGCGATCTATCTCGGCAATCACGACTGCAAGCTGACCCGCAAGGCCCCGGGACAGGCCGAAAAACAGATTGTTGCCAGTGTCAATCTCCACTTCCTCTCCAGCGGCTACGTCGAGGGGAACGGTTACGGGGTGAGCGGAAAGGTACAGTCCCTTCCCACCATGGAAATCAGGGACGCGGCCGGTGAACGCAGGATCTCCATCGACAGTATCGATTTTATCTATGACCATGGTACGAAAGTGGCGCTTAAAGGCGGCGCACGGGGCGATTTCGTCATCAATGTCGAGGGGGACAAGAAGATGGCGACCAGATTTCTCATGCGTGAATATAAGTTGACCATGTATTTCGGCGAGGAGATCCTCAAGGAAGGGTCCGATGAGACGGCTATCAGTGCGATCGCTTTCTCGAAAGACGGGATCGCCCGGGCACGAACGGCACAGGCGCAGGCGGAACAGGGCCAGAGCCAAGGCCAGCAGGAATAAACGGGACTTCAATCGTCCGGGCCGGCCATGCGTTAATAAATTTACTTGTGGGACCAAGCGCGTCCCACGCCATTTTTTTTCGCCCGCTTCTCATCCATGATAAGCATCATTACCGCAATTTACAACCAGCTTCCGATGAACCGGCTTTATTGCGAATACCTCAACCGCTTCACCGGCAACCCCTTCGAATTGATTATCGTCGACAACGGTTCAACCGACGGCAGCGCCGAGTTTTTCGAACGACACGGAGCGAGGGTCATCCGTAACGGCGGAAATTACTCCTACCCCCGGTGTCAAAACAGGGGTATCCAGGCCGCCCGGTACGACGTCCTTGTCTTTTTAAATAACGATCTTATCGTCTCGCCGCAGTGGGACCTTCATGCGCTCGCAATCATGGATTATCACGGGCTTGAGATCGGGTCATGTTGCGCGACCGATCGGACCGAAACATCTAACTCCACCCGGTCGAGCCAGCGCCTGTGGAAATATGTCCGCAATCCGTTGCTTTTTCTGTTCGGGCCGCGTCATTGCAATCTGAAACTGATGCTTGCCCTGCGCTACGGCAACTGGGAAACGTGGAACGACCGACGTCGCCAGAAATTCGGCAACTCCATAAGCGAAGGCATCGCGGGCTCAAACGTCATCATGAGGCGCTCGGCGCTTTCCAAAGTCGGCAGGTGGGACGAGCGGATTCAGGCGGCGGATTTCGACCTGGCAATCAGGACCAAACTGCGGTCGATCGAGCGGAAAGACATTAAACCGGTCCACCTGTTGCTTGGTGTTTACCTGCACCATTACATACGACTTACTTATAAAAAACGTTATCCCCCTTTTATTGATGGGGCGAATCTCATTGCACTGAATAAAAAATGGGATGCCGACCGGATCAACCCGATACTGAGTTCCAGCGGTATGCGGGTCAAGAAACCAAAAACCTCCTGATTATTACACGCCCCCCGTGAACCCCGGGCCGATTGATTTCTCTTCTTTACTCTCCCCCTTACAACAGAGTATTATAAGTGATCTGGCTGTATTGACGGCACTATTCCCGACGACTTTCAACCGCCGATTCAACGAATGAATTTTGCGATGAGACTCTCCGTTTTGGCCCTGCTCCTCTTCGCGCTCCCGGTTCGGGCGCAGGAGGAAACGTTCACCGTTATGTCACTCGAAGGTACGGCACGGGTACAGCGGTCACAGAAACGCGCCTGGGAGAAGATCGACCGCGGCGGAAAATTGTATGACAATGATCTCGTGGAGACCTTTTTCCAGACAAAACTCATTCTGCAGTTCGGAAGCGGCAATCTGGTGATCCTCGGCTCGAATTCGAAAGTGCTCCTGAATATCGCCGCAAAGACTGAAAGCGACCGGACGATTACCGAGATCAGCCTTACCCTCTTTGGCGGAGGCGTATTTTCCAAGGCGCTCAAATCCTGCCGGATCAATCTTTATACCGCCAATGCCGTGGGGGTCATGGACAGCGGCTCGGTGACCACCATTGCTGAAGGGAAAACAGGTGAAACCGGTTTTCAGGTGCTCGGCGGTCTTATTTACGTCCGCAATATCGCCCAGCAGAAGGGGATCGAACTGCGGCCCGGCCTTACCACCATGATCCAGCCGAACAAGGAACCGACCGCGCCGCTCTATATCACCCACCGTCATGTCGCGGTCCTCAAGCACTATTTCGGCGATGAATACATCACGACCGAACTCGATGCTTCGGGCATAAAACCGACCGATGAACGCAGCGGCGGCCCGGCGGGGTTCTCGGCATTTTCAGGCAGGTCCCGCGGGTATGTCGACGAAGGGATGCACAAGCCGCTGTTCAGTCTGAATAAAATATATGGCAGCATACTCGACGAAAGAGCAGGGCATTACTGTTTTTACCGTCCAATGCCGCCCGTTTACCCGCCGGTCGATGGAAAGGGGATCGTCGCCCTGAATACCGATTTCGGCATCTCCGACCGCGAGATTTCCCCGCGGCTTATGCCCGTCTTCTCGTGGCACCAGGGGCGTTTCAGCGGCGGCCTGCGGTTCTCCTTTCTTGAAAACGCATCTGATCAATTTACGGCCGGGTTTACTTCACTTGCCGGAATACTAGATAAAATCGACCACCTCGCCTGGAACACCGACGACGACGCATGGGCGCTTTATGCCGGGGCGATTCACCACATCACCTTCGGTTACGGGCTGATCGTGAACGATTTTACCAACACCAGCCATAACAACATTTTTCATCCCCTCGGTCTCAAGGGGCACGTACGGATCTTCGATGAATTGTCGGTGCAGGCATTCACCTCAGATCTGTCGGCGCCGCTCATCAGCGGTATCTATATCACTTTTGAACCCTCGCTGTATCATCTCGGCGCCGGCTACGTCGCTGATTTCAATCAGTACGTACAACCGATCGGAAGCAGCAGGAGCATGCGTTACGCTTCACTGCCGCGATCGGACTCACTGTTCCCCGATGTTGAGCATTTCGCTTCACGGGTCCACTGCTATGTCGTCGACGGTGCGGTCGATATCGTGAACCGGTATGATTTTCAGCTTAAACTTGTCGTCGAATTCGCCCAAAAACTTTATAACGGGAAAGACGGATATGTGACACGCATGCCCTCCTTTCATTGCGATGTGAAAAAAACGAGCTTCGGCGGCGGCTTCATCGTGGAATCGGGCAGACTCCTTTCAAACCAGTTCGATATATCCTCAATGGACAACCGCTACCGTATAAAAAGCTATCCGTACAATGAATTCATCGATACGGTCCTCACTCCCAATAATGTGCTCTCCAGGGAGCGTCACACCATGGGTTTTTCTCTTTTCCTTAAAATTAACCCCTTTCGAGGCACCGATATCGATCTTTCCTACAAACAGGATCTGATCGGTAAACGCACCGTCAAGGTGGTTTCCCTCGATACCATCGTGAGCCGAACCGTTCCCTTTGATTTTTCCTTCCGTCTCAGAGCGGCGATCAATGACTCTTTGTTGAAATTCATACGATATGCGGAAGTGTCGCTTCAGCAATCGCACGGTCCTCTCTACCCGGCCGGAATGGGTCTTCCTTTTTACTCGTGGACCTTCAACGGCGGTTACGACGTACTGACAGTCCCGTTTTTTTTCAATATTGCCTTTGAAACGGGCGGACGGTTTTTTTATATTGACACCGGCAGACGCCGGGACGACCGGATCTCGCGGGGCGATTTAATCGGTGAATTCCGCGCAGGTATCAACTGGGGTTTCTAGTCCCTTGGAAGGATTGAAAACGGATGCTCGAACGGACGATACGTCATGACCATCACTGAACACGACCTGATCTCCCGGATCGTCGGTCAGGCACTCGAAGAAGACCTCGGCAGTGCCGGGGACGTCACCTCCACGGCGCTGTTTTCTCCCGGCGACACGGCCGCGGCGATAATCCGCAGTAAATCGACCGGCGTTCTTTCCGGCACCCGACTGATCGAGCCGGTCTTCTCCCGGTGCGATCAACGCATCGAGCTTGATATCCAGTGCATCGACGGCGCGCCGCTCGAGCCGGGAACAGTCATCTGCACGGCGACCGGACCGGTCCGAGGTATTCTCGCGGGTGAACGGACGGTGCTTAACTTTCTGCAGCGGTTGAGCGGCATCGCGACGCTCACCTCACGGTTTGCCGGGGCAATCGCGCACACGAAAGCACGCATTCTTGACACCAGAAAGACCGCGCCGATGCTGCGTTTTCTCGAAAAGCAGGCGGTGCTTCACGGCGGCGGCGGCAATCACCGTTTCGGACTCTACGACATGATCCTCATCAAGAGCACGCATGTCCGACACGGCGGCGGCGTGGTCGCGGCACTCGAAAGGGCGCTTGCGTTCCGCAACAGCGGCGACCGGGGCGTGAAAATCGAAATCGAGGTACAGTCGTTCGGGGAGTTCACGACGGCGAGCGGCCTCGGACCCGACCGCATCATGCTCGACAACATGCCTCCCGAGGCGATGCGCCGCTGCGTCGCCCATCGGGATGTCCACGCGCCCGCCGTGGAACTTGAGGCGAGCGGTTCGATCACGCTTGATACCGTCGCCGCCGTCGCGGAAACCGGCATCGATTTCATCTCAATCGGTGTCCTGACGCACAGCGCCCCGGCACTTGACATCCACCTGATCATCCAGTAGCGACTGTCCATGATACCCCACGTGCTTTCAGGCCTCTCCTTTATCGAACGGTTTTACTCCTACCCGACCCTGCCCTCCACCAACGAAACGGCCAAAGCGTTTCGTCACCGGCCCGCGAAGGGTTTTTATTGCATACAGGCCGACCGGCAGACCGCCGGCAGAGGACGCCGCGGAGCCTCATTTTTTTCCGATACCCCCGGCGGGCTCTGGGTAAGCCTCGTAACAGCGCTTACCGACACGGCTGATCATTTTTCATATAATCGGGCCGTCTCCCTGGCGATCACCCTGACGATCGCGCAGTGCGGAACCGATCTTCCCATCGCGATCAAATGGCCCAACGACATTTACTGGGGAAAAAAGAAAATCTGCGGCATACTCCTCGAAAACCATCCCCTGTTCGAGGATCTGCTCATCATCGGCTTCGGCATCAACGTGAATATCCGGCAGGACGAGTTCCCGCCGCAGCTGCGATCCCTCGCAACATCGATACTCATCGAGACCGGACGGAAGTGCTCCCTCGGTGCGCTGCTGCGCACGGTTCTGAAACAGTACATGGTCGTCCTTGCAGCCGATAAGCAGAAAGTGCATGCACTCTATTCCAACCGGCTTTACGGCAGGGGAACAAAGATAACCATCAACGGAATGACCGGCACTTTCTCATCGGTCGAGCCCGACGGACAGTTGAAACTGGTAACCGGCGGTACCACGGTACTTGTCAATTCCGGGTCGCCGGTGTTTCTGTAGTCGGGGAGAGAGCGCTAACGGCTGCAAGCTGGGGACGCCCCGGATCCGGTTATGTCGGAACCCTCCGTCCTGGGTCAGGGCGGACGTCGATCGATTTCATACAATGCAAACGGTTCCCTTCGTTTAATACAGCGCACATGTCCGCTTCCCGCCCAGGCATGGATGAGGTCCAGTGTCGGCCGGTCGCACGAATCGAGTAATGCGAAACGTATAGTGTAGACATCGGCCAGAATACCGAACTTTTCCGGTGTTTCGAATTCGAGCACGTTTACAACACGCTGATCATGTAGAAACGCATATCCTCCCAGAAACGAACTTACCACGGCTGCGGAATCCGGAACAATCGACCCGGTCTCGGCAATCACCTCCCGTGCCGTCCGGTCAAGCGCCCGTTCGCTTCCCCGGGGCGAACAATAGTGTTCGAGCGGATACGCCACCGTCAGAAGCGGGAGTGCCGTGAGCGCAAGCGGGATGCCGTAACGAAAGGCCGGACGGCGAAACCGCTGCGCGCAAAACGCAATTCCCTCACCTGCGCACAGGTAGAGGACAAGGTAATAGACCATCACATACCGGTCGACCCAGAAGCCGTAAGCCGTATACGCCATCAGCCCCATGTAAGGGACCGAAAACACCAGCACATTGCACCAGAACCGATGCGTATGACGAAGCCGCCATATACCGAGGGCAATGAAAGGAAATAAAGCGGGCGTAAGGTGATGATCGTGAGTCAGTAGCTGCAATAAAAGGCTTTTCAGCCCTAGGAGCGGACGCAGCACGAAGGTGAACAGCAGGCCGTGGGAGGTTATATAGGCGCCTAAATCCGGCCGCGGCAGAGCGACGCCGAACACCTCCTTCATCGAATCAGTAAAGAGGACGAATCCGGTGAACTGATAGAGTGGTGTTCCGAAATGGACAATGTTTCTGATCATCCAGGGAAGGGCCAACAGGCAGAAAGGAGCAAGGAAAAACAGGAAACGAATAAAGCGCTCCCGGTTTCCGCCTCGGTGGAAAAAAGAGAAGGCAAGCGGAGCAAGGAGAAAAATAGCCGATGTCTTCATGAGAAAGAGCGCTCCGACGGCACAGCCGATGATCGAAGCGCGCAGGCGTGATTCGGGGGCGTGTTCGGCCGTCAGGAGCACAATGAAAAATCCGAACGCCATCGTGACATCATTATAAATATGGGCGCTGTTTATGATAAAGATCGGACTGACGCCGACGAACACCATACTGATGAGCGCCGCCGATGCGCCAAACCGTTTTTTTACAAGGATGCCGTAAAGCAATGACAACAACCCGAAGAGGATGCTATTCATTACTTGGGCGGCGCGAAAAAGGTCATGAGTGAATACGCCGCCCATCCTGATGATGATCGGGAAGAGCGGGGAGCGGTTGTCTTCGGGGTGGGGAAGGCTGCGGCGGGGATACAGATCATGTTCGACGACATTACTTTCAAGAAATTGACCGGTGAATGCCCTTGCCGCCATGCGCAGCCAGGGTCCCTCGTCGCCTTCGGGAAATGCGTGCTTGAAGGCAACGTTGCCCCGGATGAAAAGTGAGCAGCAGCAGATAACCATCATCACCGGGAGGAAAACCGGTAGACGGCGGGGTTGTTGATCCGTCGGGTGCGCCATGAGGGCTACCTGTTTCTCCGTACAATACCAAGCGGCTGCTGCGTCTCGGAATGGCGGTACGTTATGTCCGGCAGGAAAGGCGACGGTGCCCTGTCATTCAGGACGCCGATGGCGGCGTGAAATACTTCGTCAACTGAAATCGCTTTCATGCAGGCGTTGTCGCCGTTGCAGGGAGGAGTATCGAATTCATGAACGCAGGGGCTGCAGTAGACGTTTTTATAGATCGGCAGTATCCCGGGCAGGGAACCGTATTGCGCCGGAGAGCAGGGGCCGAAGAGCGCGATGACTTTCGTTTTCAAGGCGGACGCGCAGTGAAGGGGTCCGGAGTCGTTGGTGATGAGCAGCCGGACGCTTTTAAGGAGCGCGAGCATTTCGCCGATCGACAGCCTGCCCGCGAGGTTGACAACCCGTGAGGGGCTTGTGCCGGGGACTTGTGCCGCTATGCTTTCGACATACGCCCGTTCGGCGGGCGAACCGATGAACAGGATATTGACTCCGGGCAACGCGGCCAGCAGCCGGCGCGACAGTTGCGCGAAATTGGCGCCGCTCCATCTCCGCTCGATGCGCAGATCGGAGGCATTGGGATTGATGACGATAGAGTGGGCTGCCGACGCGATGCCGTGGCGATTGCAGGTCTGTTCCATCGAGGCGATTTCCCGCTCGGTCGGCAACGGTGGCTCGACCTCTTTACATAGGGTGGTGCATCCCGCAATGGCGGCGATCTGGAGATAGGCGCGGGAGATCGGCGCCTTGATGTTGAAGTAGACCATGTGCGTGTAAATGCCGTTGCGGGTACCGAACCGGCCCTTGAAGAAACCGAAGCGCAGCCGAGCGCAGCTGTATGCGGTGAGCAGCGAACTGAAATGGGAATAAATTTCCAGATCGATATAACAATCGGGGCGGATCATCCAGAGTCGCGCCAGCAGCAGCAGCGTCGTGCCCAGTAACGAGAAAAAATTCCGGTCATCGATGGTGAGTATCGTATCGACGGATGCTATCCGTTGAATCAGGTTTTTATTGGTATCGGTCGAGACGAAAATGACACTGCATTGCGGATAATTCTCCTTGATGGATCGAAGTAACGGCGTCGCCTGAATGATGCTCCCCATGCCGATGAGTTTGCAGACAACGATTGTCCGGTATGAAGCGGGCAGCGTGTGTGAGCGGTTGAGAAGTCTGCCGGCAAGATGGGCGATACCGTTTATCGCAATGGCGACGGCGGCGCCGACGGTACGGTCGATCTCGATTTTACGTTGTATGTGCATTCCCGGGAGCGCTCCTTTCGTGTGCCGATGAAAACAGACGTTTGAAATTGCGCATGCCGATTGATGCCGCAGAAAAAATGTTCAGGCGTTCGCTTCGCATGTAGCACCACGCATAACCGGCCAGAAAGAGTAAGGTATACAGGGGGTTGTTCGGCAACCGTATACATTTTCTCAACACCATCATCGGCAGATGCAGTTTGACGGCGACAATAAACAACCGTTGAATATTAATCATTTCTCGGCGCCACCGAGACGCGGCGATACTTGTCTGGAAGAATGAAAACGGTTGCTTCCCGCGATCGGAGTCGTTGATCAAGCCCCGTTGCAGTGCGCTGTCGGTCAACTCGGTTCCAGGAAGGGGGAAATACAGCGAGCACCAGGGATAATCGGTACCTATGGCCTTGTTCAGAGCGACCGTTGCCAGCGCCTGTTCTAGGGTTTCACCGGGCAGGCCGACCATGTTGTAGGTGCGAAACGGGATGCGGTTTTTTTTTAGCAGCGCCGCGGCATTTCGTATGTGGTCATTGCTGATCTCCTTACCCAACACCGAATCGCGTAGCGCTTCATCACCGGTTTCTATGCCGAAAAACAGGCGGGAACATCCGCTTTCCCGCAACGCCTCGACGGCCTCTTCGGTAAGTTTATCGGCGGTCGCCAGGCAGAGGTAGGGAAGGCCGATACGGTTACGGTAAAGCATCAAAAATCGGTCAAGCCATTCGCGATCAACCACGAACGTGTCGTCCTGGAAATACACCGTTTTCAATCCATAGGTCCTGCGAACCCCGTCGATTTCATTGATGACGTTCTGCGGGCTTCGCCGTCGCAGGTAACGTCCTTTTCCCCGGTATATTTTCTGCAGAGCATGATTGGAGCAGTAACTGCAGTGGTAGGGGCAACCCCGGCCGGTCATAAACGGCAGCCGGGAGGAACGGAGATGGCGGAAGTGATCAAAATAAACGCTCCGGTCGGGGAACGGAAGGGTGTCAAGATCGGCAATGAGCGGCCTGACGTCGTTGGCGTGTACGTTGCCTGCTTTTTTAACCCATAAATTGGGTATATTGGCGACATCGCTCCCAGTCGTGACCGCACGGGCAAGATCGACCAATGCGCCCTCCCCTTCACCGCGGCAGACGATATCCACCGGATCCTGTTCGATCATTTCGGGGAAAAAAGTCGGATGCGGCCCGCCGAAAACGCGCAGTGCCGAGGGAAATTGTTGTGAGAGTTCCGCCGCCGCCCCGATTGCCCATAAGTGAAGTCCGGTCGTACAGGAAAATGCGAGAATGTCCGGGTGAAAATCGTTAAGCCGTTTGCGATACGCCTTCTCCCCCGGCTCGTTCTCGATGAGGACGGCAACCGCATGGCCGTCAGCTTTTAAAACCGCCGCGAGCGATTCTGTTCCGGGATATTCAAAGAAAAGTGACTGGATAAAAGCGACGCGGGCCATGTATCACCTCGTCCGCCGTGCAATGACGAACAATTCTCCGGTATGAACGCGCAGCGGTGCCGTCCGTAAATGCTTCGGCAGTATCCGCGGGAGCAACGAGAAGAGCGGACCGAACAGCGCCGACGGATAGGCGCGGAAATAGGCGTCGATATAGGCGATAGTCAACCGTTTGCCCGCCGCTCCACGGTGGAGAATTTCGAAATGACTGTTCCGCAACAACCGATCGATGGTCGGCAATGAGAAGTAACTGCAGTGTTCCGGCTTAAACTGAGGCCACCTTTTTCCGAGAATTCTGCATGACCATGCGGCACTATCGGCGGTCGAGAGGGCAAGAAGACCCCCCGGCTTGATGATCCTGCCGATTTCGTTGATGAATGATACCGGATCGTCGAGGTGTTCGATCACATCGAATGCGGTAATCGCATCAAACCGGTTGTCGTCATAATGCGCCTCATGCAAGGTCCCGTAAAAAACACGGCCGCCGAACCGTTTTTTTGCCTCCGCGGCGGCGAAGGAGGAAATTTCCACCCCGGCGGCATCCCATCCTTGCTGAACTGCTATTTCAAGAAAACAGCCTGCAGCGCAGCCGATATCAAGCAACGATCCGCGCAGGGAGGTAAAACGGGCAATGGCCCTGAGCCAGGAAGCAAAGGTTGCATTCTTACCGATGCGCCACGGAGACTGATCACCCTGTGCAATCTCCCAGGGGCTGTAATAGGTTTCGTCATAGTGGTGTGGCGGTACGTCATTTTGCATGCCGGATACACGGCTGAAAATAAAACCGCACTTACACCGGAAGTACGTGCGGTTTTCTTTTTTAAAAATTATACGGTTTGATTCCGCATGGCATAAAGCGCAAACGGGCATGGTATATTTACCTGGCGATCTCCTGTAGTGGCATGGTCGATAGGTCCGTCATATTTTACATTATTGTCCTCCGGAGCGGCAACGAGAAAGGTTGTTACTTCCGACCATCGGGGCATTATATTTGGATTGGAAGAAGCCGGTTATGACCAATTTACAAAATGATTAACAGTACAACGATGTCGATTCAGCCCCCCCCCGTTCTCGCCCTGGACATCGGCAACACCCGGTCCAAGCTGGGATTCGTCGATGTGCGGCAGTACACCTGCATTGCCTCTACCGCGTTTCCGACCGGGGAAATCGCCGCGCGGCTGCTTCCCGCCGTTGCGGAGCTTGCCGCGTCACCGCCGGGAGCGATGAGTAAAACCGTCGCGCTTTCAAGCGTGGTGAAGGAGGCCGGGGCGACTGCGGTCAAGCTGCTCACCACCGCCGGTTTTTCGATACGTCAACTTGACCCGACCGGTCCGCTCCCCCTGACCATCGCCTACGACTCCCCGCGCACCCTCGGTGCCGACCGGGTCGCCAATGCACTCTACGGGATAACCCTGTTCCCCGGCCGGGCACTCATCATCATCAGTACCGGTACGGCCATCACCATCGACTATATTGCCGAACGGATCTTTCATGGAGGCGCCATTCTTCCGGGAATCGGACTGCAGTTTGGAAGCCTGCACCATGCCACGGATGCACTGCCGGCAATCGAGGGAATCGAACGGGCGGCAATTCCTACGCTTCCCGGCAACTCGACGGAAAAATGCATCCTCGGCGGAGTGCTGCATGGAACCGCAACTGCAATCAGCGGCATCGTCGCCAGGTACTGCAAGCTTGCCGCCCCACGCGAACCCCTTATCCTCGCAACCGGCGGAGACTGGTCCTTGATTTCGCAGATCATTGATTTTAAGAGCATTGCGCTTCCCGATCTGACATTGATGGGGGCAGCCTGCCTCCTCAAGTACTGAACGCACGTCACGATAATTTATCTTCGATTCCCTTTTCCACGATAATATTCTATATTATCTATTGATTCCGACTATGAACCTTGATAATTCTTTACTTCGTTACAAAATCAGAAAGAAAATCGGCACCGGCGGTATGGCGTCCGTTTTTCTTGCCAACGATACGTTGCTCAACCGCGAGGTCGCCCTGAAGATGGTGCACCCCCATCTGCTGCATCATCCGGAAACCATGAAACGTTTTGCGAACGAGGCGCGGGCGATCGCCGCCCTCTCGCATGAAAATATCATAAAAATTTTCGATTTCGGCGAGGCACGGTCGCGCCCCTTCCTCGTCATGGAGTATATCAATGGAATCACTCTCGAGGCGTTGATCGCCCGTGAAGGCACCATTCCCAATATCGTGACCATAGAGATCGCTCTTCAGGTGCTTTCCGGGCTCATCTGCGCGCATGAAAAAGGCGTCTATCATCGCGACATAAAACCGGGAAATATCCTCGTCGACGACAGGGGATGCCTGCATATTACCGATTTCGGCATCGCCTATCTTGTCAATTCAGAGTCGGTGACGCTCACCGGCTCCTTTCTCGGCAGCCCGCACTACATCTCGCCCGAACAGGTGTCGAATAAAACGGTGAGCGGTACTACCGACGTCTTCTCACTGGGAATTGTACTCTATCAATGCCTCACCGGAACAGCCCCTTTTTATGCAGACACTCCTCACGGCGTCATCAACGCGATACTCACGGTAGATCCGCCCTGTCCCGGCGTGAAAAATTCACGGATCCTGTTCTGGCTCTCCGACATTATCGAATCGTGCCTGATCAAGGATTCCTCCAAACGGCCCGGCAGCCGGGAGCTCTTTATCCGTCTAGAAAGCACCTGCCGGACCGAATCTATCAGGACCGGAAAAGACCGCATTGCTGCATTTGTCAACAATCGGGCGGCGGCGCGGGCGGCGGAAGTGACGGAAATCTTCACGCTTTACCGCGAGAGTGCCCTTACCGCACTCCGGCGACGACATACCGCCACTGCCCTGCGCTCGTTCGAACAGGCATCGCTCTTCGGCACGCTTGCGGCCTCCGATCGGAAGCTGATCGACCGAGTTACACGGCAATCGTTCATCCGGCGCAGCATAATGATCGGTAGTGCCGCCGTTCTTGGCACAGTGCTGCTCATCCTCACAGCAGCATTTATTTTCAAATTGACGCTGCGTTCGCCCCGTTTACCTGCAGATCCGGCCATGCCGCAGCCGATTAAAACTGTTGGCAGGGACGATGTCAAGCCCCCTTCCGTACCCAACCGCCAATTACCATTCGTCATACCCATCGATACGGGATCGTCTGCTTCCGGTTCCGGCGCGGCGGCAACCAAGAACAGGCGCTCTTTCTCCCCCCGCGCAGCCGAACCCTCTTCACCTCAACCCGACAAGGGCACCCCGGCCGCGCATGATGCGCCCGCGCCACCCCCGGCCGGTTTTTTCAAATGTTTCACCAATCCGCCGTGGGTAACGATTTATATTGATGACATCGAACGCGGAACAACGCCCACGCTTTCCGCCGTTCCCTTATCGCCGGGGAAGCATGTCTTACGTCTTGTCAAGCAACAATTCGCCGTCATCAAAGACACGGTCGACATCGTACCGGCGGAAACCGTGTTGGTCCGCATCCGCCTTACGCCGGAAAGGACGGAGGCGGTAACGCCATGACCACGCACTCATCCGTCATCCGTCATATCACCCCCGGCGGTATCGCCGACTATCTTCTGCGCCGGCGTCTTTTCCTCGTCGGCGGCGGCGCCGACAACGACCTGGTGCTCCACGGCAGGGGGGCAGCCCCGCTCATGATGAAAATCGAGCCGTGTGACGGCGGCTACCGTTGTTCCTCCGCGGCGAAGGAGGCGCTTGTTGTCAACGGCAAGAGGGTGAAATCCGCGTTGCTCAGGCACGGCGACGCAATCGTTATCGGTTCGGAGCATTTCATTTTTGAAACAAAGGCCGCCCCCCGGCCGCCACGTTCAGACAATGGTCATGAGCTGCTCGAAAGATTCAGGAGGTTTATCGACGCAGTCGGCAGGGAGCAGCGGCTTGAACCGCTTTTACAGAAACTGATGCGGATTCTGCTCGAGCTCACCGGAGGCTCCGATATCTTCCTTTTCAAACTCGACCGCGAAGGCAGGCCGCAGGTGTTCGAGAGCAACGGTTCCGGCAGTGCGGAAGAGCGCTTCAGCGATACGATCGTCGGGAAGGTGCTCGAACGTAAAGAGGGTGTCTGCATCCCCAACGCGCTCGCCGATCCTGCCTATCAAAACGCCCACAGTATCTCCGACCTCAGACTCCGGTCGATACTCTGCGCCCCGATACTCACCGCGGGAAAATGCATCGGCCTTGTTTACATCGGTTCGAATGACCCGACCGTCTCTTTTTCAAAGGACGATCTGGACGTTGTCTCCATTTACGCCGCAATCGCGGGGATGCTCATTCATCATGTCGACTTTATCACCGAACAGCAGAGCGCCATCGACCGGTTGACCGGCGTTGTTTCAGACGACGGCCTCATAGCGACGAGCCCGCCGATGCAGCAGGTACTTGCGGCGGTCCATGCCATCGCGGCCGTCGATATCACGGTGCTGCTCGAAGGAGAAACGGGAACCGGCAAGAGCAGGATCGCCGAACTCATCCACACCCGGAGTCCGCGCACTTCGGCGCCGTTTGTGGTTGTCAATTGCAGCGCTTTGCACGGGGAACTCCTCGAATCGGAACTGTTCGGCCATAAGAAGGGAAGTTTTACGGGCGCCGTCAGCGATCACGACGGCCTTTTTCTGGCGGCGCAGGGCGGAACCCTGTTGCTCGACGAAATAGGCGAGCTGGAGACCGGGCTCCAGGCGAAACTGCTCCGTACGCTCGAAACGGGCTTCATCCGGCCGATCGGCTCCTCCCGCGAAGTCTCTGTTGACATTCGCGTTATCTGCGCGACCAACCGCGATCTGAAAGCGATGGTCGACGAGGGCGGCTTCCGGGCGGACCTCTATTACCGGATCAACCAGTTTTCAATTACCGTTCCCCCGTTGCGCGAACGGGGAGAGGACGTCGTGCTGCTTGCCTATCTGCTGCTCAACAAATACAAAACGGAATACCCCGGCAAGGAGATCGTCGATTTCCACCCCGAAACAATTTATTATATCCGCACCCATCGATGGCCGGGGAATATCAGAGAGCTCGCGAACGCTATCCATCGGGCAGTGCTCATGTCCCATGGTCCGCTCATCCGGTTCGAATCACAGGAACAGGCGGGACCCGCAGCTCCCGTTGATTTTGAAAGCGCATGCCGTCAATTCCAGAAGGAATTTCTGGAAAAGGCGATCCTCGCGGCCGGAGGGAACAAGGAACAGGCAGCCCACCTTATAGGATTGAGCAGAAGTACCTTCTACCGCTACCTGGCGCAATTCAAGATTTGACGCGGTGGGGGGGGGCGACGACCCTACATAAGTTATTTTATCAGCATGCTATTACGGATAATCACCCTGATGATCGCCGGTCTCTCTGCCGCTTCATTCCCCTTTTCACCCGAGGAGCTGCAAAACCATTTCGAATGGGGCGAGTATCAGCAATTGATCGATTCTCTGGAACCGCATCTCATCATAGCCCCCTGTATGCTTGACTCCGCACAATGCGCCCGATACCACTGTTACCTCGGCGTCGCCTATTTCGGAAAGGGGAGGGTCGGCGACGCGCGGAAACAGTTCCTCTGCGCCCTGTCGTACGACCCCGCAGTCACTCCCGACAGCAATTACATCTCGGAGGAGATCAAGGAGCTTTTTATTGCCGCGCGCTCAGATTTTATTGATAAACAAACGCGCGCCCGCACCGGAGACTCACTTCTTGCCGCGAAACAGCAGGCCTTTGATGCCAACCTAAATGCGATAAAGCGGGAAGAGCTCCGGAAAAGCAGAAGAGCCGGTTCCCTCATGGCAATTTCGTTTATCACCCTCGGCGCCGCATTCGCCGCGGTCGCGGGGTATGAGTACTACTCCACTAAAGACCCATACGACGATTTCAAAGCCGCCGCCGAAGCGGGGGATAAGCTTGCCTATGACCGCCTCCTTCCCACGATACGGAGGGCCAACGGAATCATCGTTGGCTGTGGAATAGCCGCAGGACTCTCCGAGACTGCGGGAATCGTTTTCACCATCCGGTCAACGAGAATGAGATAGGGCTCTGCTGATGCGACGGTTTATGACGAGTCACCGTTTCCGCTGCACCCTGCTTGCAGGCGTCCTCTCCCTGGGCGGTCCCGCCTGCTTTTTCGATGCCGACCTGCCGCTTGAAAACGACCCGCCGGCCTGCAACCGGTCGGAGATCCTTACGTCGCTTATCTATCCGGACAGCTCGGTGTGTACTTTGTCAATTACCGACCGCAATGACACGGTGTTGTCGCTCTCAATACTGCCGTGCGATTCCCCGGACATCGACAGCATGCAGTGCGATTCACCGGGGGCGCAGCCCTGGCCCGGAACGTTCGAGTTTCTTTCAACCGGTTACGGGGAGAAACAGCTGCGTCTGTCGCTTGACACTAACCGCATGGGGCATTACAGCGGCATACTGCTGCTTCAAGACGCCGACGATGAGGCAGTCCGGATCCCCTATTCAATCGAGAAACAGTTTTTTGATCCTTTCAATACCTATCCGCTGTCGGAGGAGATCTGGCAACCCTATGTGACGAACGACTCATTGCATATCGGTTTCGATTACATCGACGGTAAAATCGTTTTTTCATTCGATTCGATCGGCAATTCACCCGCCATACCGCTCTTCACCGGCATTCGCAGCAGGTTTTCCCTTCCTTCCGGGTTTCGTGCGACCATCGATTTCAAACTGCGCGATGAGATGGATGAGGGGTTCGAAGTCGCCTTTTTCATTTCCAGCAGCCCCGATACCGGCAGATGGTCGGGAGAAAAGGCCGGAATAGTTATTTCAGGCGTAAACGGACGGCTGCGCTTCGAGTGCCGCTCGATCAATCTGCAGAGTTACAGTTATGAGAGCAACACCGCCTCAGGCGAAATCGGGATATACAGGGCCGATTCGACGATAAGGTATTACCTGCATGACGGCAATCCTGCGGTAATCCCGAAACCGCTCACTGTCCAATTCTACAGCCCTGATACTCCTGTCTATGTTCATCTGAAAATGACGGTTCGCGACCTGTACAAAAAACGGAATTGTTATTGGAATGATTTTTCCATCCCGGAGGGCATAATAAATTTTCCTCCCAATTGATTTCATTCAAACTGTCTCAAAATTGGGACAGTCTTTCCAGGTTTTGGGACATCTATCCCGAACAACATGCAAAAAAGGTGTTTTAACGCCGATTTTTTACGGCATGGAAATTGATATTATTACCCATCCAACTATCTAAATCAACAAATTCAGCAAAGGTGGAGAAATGAAACGGTATTTACCATCATTCGCAGCAGTTCTTGTTTTCTTTTCGGCAACTGCTTCCATTGCCTATGTGGATGATATGACTATCCTCATCCCAACGACCCCTCAGGAAGAACAGACGACTTCCACAACCACATCGACTCCTTCGGAAACGCAGACCACTTCCGTCGCCACTTCCACTGTACCGGAAGATCCGAAACTTCTTGCCCATTGGTCGTTCGATTCCACCGATCAAGAGACGCGTTATTACGACGTAACGGGGAACGGACATACGGCGATCGGCACGAGCGTTTCGGTCATTGACGGAATAAAAGGAAAGGCCTTGAATTGCAGCGATTCGACATTCGATATTTCCATTGAAAGTTCGACCGGCGATTTCAATCTCCCCAATTTCACGATCGAAGGCATGATTTACTCTTATGTCAATATGGTGAATCCCGGGTCGGCGGAAAACTTCAGATCGATTTTTGAATACATTCTCGTGGGCCTCAATTCTTCGATAACGGGGGGGTATAACCTCCAGATAACCGATAATGGAAAGCTGTATCTGTCGATGGCCCCCGGTCGTACGGGAGATTGGATCAAATGTGAATCCGATGCCGCGCTTCTTCCCAAGACCTGGTACCATATCGCCGCAACCTACGACGGATCACTCATCAAATTGTACGTCAACGGTACCGTTGCTAAACAAACCGGCCATACCGGAGGCTTTACCTCATCACCTATCGCCGCCCGGATCGGCTCGCAGATCCGCGTCTCCGATACCCTGGCCACCTCAAGCGAAATCATCGACCGGTTCAACGGCAAGATCGACGAACTCAAGCTATACAACTACGCACTGTCGTCTGATACGATCACCGCTCATTTCGCTTCTTATGATATTCCCGAACCTCCGGAACCCGAACCGAAACTCCTTGCCCACTGGTCGTTCGACTCCTCCTCGAACAACACCACGTTTTACGATGTCACGGGCAACGGTTTCGATGCCACCTGCAGCAAAACCCTCGCCACGCAAGCAGGTGTCAGGGGGCAGGCCCTCGAATCGAACGTGACGGGGTATTCGTTCCATGTCGCGAATTCGCAGAGTGCCTTCACGGTGCCGAACTTTACCATAGAATCTCTGGTGTATATGAATGTTTCGCCGTTGGAGACGAATACCTTTCATCTCATACTCAGTCATCAAACCTATTACCCGGGTCTGGCTGAGGGGTACGAAATTGATATCTGCAACAAGGGGACCGTTCAGTTCTGCATGGCCCACAGCAATACCGCTTGGACCTACTGTCATGGAACAACCCGTCTGGTTCCGAAAACGTGGTACCATGTGGTCGGGACCTACGACGGGAAAACGATGAGAATCTATCTCAATGGACAACTTGAGGGAAGGGTTTCGCACTCTAACGGAGGGTACGTGGCGCCTCATCAGGACGCATCAATCGGCTGTCAGGAGCAGAATGACGGTGTCACGCGTAACTGGTTCAACGGAATGCTCGATGAACTCAAGTTCTTCAATTATACGCTTTCCGCTGACTCGATCGCTACTCACTTCGCAGCGTACGAGCTTCCGCAGCCGCCCGAGGAGCTGTCATTAGAGATCAATCTCGGCATGAAGACCACGTACGCCCTGGCCGGCGATACCGTCGTCGTGCCGGTCTACATCGCCAACCATGAAGACTATTCAATAAGCTCCATTCAGCTCACCCTGAAATATGATCCCGAGCAATTGACGCTTCTCTCGATCAGCAACGACAGCGGCCTTGTACGGCAATGGGAGCTCTTCGACTGGAACTCTACCACGGCAGGGTCGATCCCGGTCGCCATGGCCGGCGTCGAAACCAGACTCGCTTACGGGGAAGGCGAACTCTTCCGCTGTGTATTTGAGGTCGCCGGTTCGCTTTATAACGGTGACACGTGTATGATCACGCTCAACGATATCGACATTGATGAGAAGAAAAATCTCATCCCCGTAACGGTTCAAAACGGCCGGATCATCATTTCTCATGACGCCATTCTTTACGGCGATGTGACGGGGAATAAGGAGGTTACTATCATCGATGCCCAGGCCGTGCTCAGGTACGTGGTCGGGGCGCTGCAGCTTCCCGATGACTGCTGCCCGGATTTCACCATCGCGGTTGCCGATGTGAGCGGGAACGGTGCAATCACGAGTTACGACGCGGCCCTCATTTTCCAGTACAGCCTCGGCCTGATTCCTGCTTTCCCGGTGGAATCCGTTTCATCACGCCTGCTTGCCAAACGGATGACGACGGCCACGGATGAGGCGAGGTTTACCTTTAAGATGGTCAGCAGTTCTGAAAGTGAAGTCGTCTACGACCTCGTCGGAACCAACCTCCGCGGTTTCCATGCGGGAGAATTTGCCATTGCATGCAATGCATCAGGGGAAATTCTCTCAAAAAGTATCGTCGCCACCGAGATCAGGGGCGCGACGTTTAGCTCCCGGTTTAACACGAATGATAACCTGCTTAAAGTGGCCGTAAGTTCCAACGACGATATCGATGACGACAGCCCGGTCACTCTCTTACGGATCACACTGCCACCGATGCAACAGGCCGTTCCTGAATTTGCCATTAAAACGGCATTGATCAATGAAGGAGCGATCTTGACGGAATTTGAGAACAGCGGGCTGGTCGGGGTGCTGCCCTCGGCGGTTGAGAGGGCGCCCGTAGGGACGTCGGTACGCCTTGTCAAGAATCTGCTGACAGTCCACTCGGCGGGAAGCAACCCGGTAACCCTGACGATATGGGACCTTCACGGCAGACAAATCGCCCGCCACGCCGTTACCGCCCTGCAAACAACATTCGATCTCAGCCGGTACGGCAGGGGGGCATACATTTTCAGGCTGCAGGAGGGTTTGATGGTGACCGGCGGTCGATTTATGCTGATTAACAGATAATAAAAGATATTAGTCAAAGGGGGCCCCGGCGCTGCGGTGAAGATCTTCCTCCCGCGGCGTCGTTTTTTTACAGGGACGCCGCCGGCCCATCTTTACGATAGATACGTGTGGTCGGGTAGGCAAGGTCGATCGCGGATTCCCCGCCGAATTGAAGGAGTATTTCCCGGGAAAATTCATCGTCCATGGTTCTCCTGCGCCGGGCGCTTACCATATAACGGAGGGTAAGGAGCACTCCCGACGCGGCGATGGTGACATACACCTTGGGCGTGATGAAATTGTACCGTACAAGGTAGCGTTTCCGTGCTTTTCTGATTTGTTCGAGCATCGATTCTTTCTTTTCCTCGAAATCCTTCTCGGCGACGGCGAGCATGAGCCGTTCGGCCTTTTCCCAGTCCGATTCGAAGGTGACCGTTACCGGAAGTTCGTTCCAGATCAGGTCATTGCCTACGGTGTAATTGTGGATCGTATTGGTCAGGATGAAGCTGTTGGGTATGGTAACCAGTCTTCCCGTTGACTGATCGGCATTGACCCACACGCCGATTTCCGCCAGCGTGGTGCGCAGTACGCCGATATCGATCACATCGCCGGTGACGAGCTGACCGACGGTGATCCGGTCGCCCTGGCTGAATCCTTTCGGTGAATTGATGATGAGCCATCCGATGAAATTCGAAAACACATCGCGGAGCGATATCGCCACGCCGGCAAGAAACAGACCGACCAGGAAAAAAATGTCTTTATGTGCATAGGTTCCATAGATAAAGAGAACGCAGAGAAATCCGAAAAAAAGCGCGAAATATCTGACCCACTTTTTAAGCGCATGCTGGCGTTCGTCACTCTTGACGTAGCGGTCGGCCAGGAGCGTGGCGATTCTTTCGAGCAGAATGATAAGGAGCAGCAGGCCCGCGAGGGATATGATGTTCCCGCGAAGGAACGCTGTCAACCCGTCGGTAATGTCCCTCCAGTTGATTGAATCCATAGGCTCCTTTTCCCGGCTCCGACGGCCGCAGGCCGATTCGCCGCCGATACCCGACGCCCGGTATTGCCGCTTCTATTGTAACAATGTCCGGATACTTTGCGCAAGTGCGGCGACGACATCCCTCGCGACGACCGAATATTCACCGAACTTGTGAGCGGCGATCACCCCAGCGGTTCCATGAATATACGCTCCCAGAATCGCGGCATCTGCAACCGGCGCTCCCTGGGCGGCAAGCGACGCGATGACGCCGCTCAGCACGTCGCCGCTCCCGGCCTTTGCCAGTGCGGAGTTGCCGTACGGCAGGATGAATGCTTTACCGTCGGGAGCGGCAAGGAGCGTCGGATTCCCCTTGAGCAGGACGGTCGCCCGCAAACGATACGCCGTCGTTTTCAACTGCCCGATACGTTCGAGCGGTGTTGCGGCCAACGCTCCGAAAAGCCGTTCCCACTCTCCCGTATGCGGGGTGATGACCATCGGACCGGCATGATGTTCCAGACCGTCAACCGCCCCCTTAAATGCGTTGAGCCCGTCCGCATCGAGCACCGCCGGAAGGGGACAGCGGGCAATCGCCTCCCTTACCAGATGCATTGTCGATTCCTCGTGGGAGAGCCCGGGCCCGATACAGAGCGCCTGCATGGAAGCGGCCAGCGAGAGAATTCCGTCGAGTGCACTGCGATCGAGCGTCCCTGCATCCGTCTGCGGCAGCGCGTGCAATACCGGTTCGGTAAGTTTAACCGAAAGGATGTGTGCAAGCGACTCCGGGAAGGCGCAATGGACCATCCCGCACCCGCACCGCATGGCTGCTTCGGCCATAAGGGTGATCGATCCCGCCATGCCGGGGGATCCTCCGACAAGCAGCGCCTGGCCGTGATCGAATTTCGATCCCGACGGCTGGCGCCGCGGCAGCAGTTTTCGCAGGGATTCGGTAGCGGGAAGGTAGAGCTGCGGTTTGACGGCAGCGACCGTTGCTTCCGGATAGTCGAGGTCTTCGACGATGAGCCGTCCCGCCAGCTCTCTGCCGGGATAAAAAAAGAGTCCCGGTTTCGGAAAACCCATGGCAACCGTGACCGTTGCCGTGATGCATGGATTTCCCGGGATGCCGGTATCATTACTCAGGCCCGATGGGGTATCGACCGCAAGCACCGGCACGCCGCTGTTGTTGATCACGTTGATCATCGCCGCATACAGTCCGTGCGGATCGCCCTGAAGACCGGTGCCGAACAGTGCATCGATGATCAGCCGACGGTTCGACGTGAAGGGAAAACCGGCGCTGTCGTTGAGCACCATCACGTTGCCCTGACGCTCATCAAATTCCCGGTACGCGTAAAGGCATTCGCCGCGAAGCTCCTCGATGGGAACAAGGGAAAAGCACGTGACGCGATACCCTGCATCGAGCAGCAACCGGCCGACCACATACCCGTCGCCCCCGTTGTTGCCTTTTCCGCAGACGACCGCGATCTCGCCGGAGGAGGGATCCGGAACAAGCTCGCATGCCGCACGAAACAGCCCCCTCCCGGCCCGCTGCATGTAGCGGTAACCGGCGGCGGCGTCATCACCGATGGCTCTCTTGTCAACTTCACGCATCTGTGCGACGGATAGTACGGGTTTCATGGCAAAAGCCCCCTTTTGCGCCCCGGGATTTACGAAATGTTCCATGTGGATAAAATATACGTCGTATATGGACGGTAATGCCATTACGGATCTGACGGCATCACGGAAGGACAATGCACTAAAGCTGCCGCGACTGAAGATCTGGCGGGCACGTCCCCCTACTTCCTCTCCTTGAACAGATCCAGGAACCGGTTCTCATACAACTCATATAACTTCCACCGGTCAAGTTCCTTCTTCAGTTCCGTCGCCTTTTCCCGGTTGTGTGCCGCCTCGGCAAAAAGGTGCTCGATGCGATCCATGATGACATGCGGAACCTTTTCGTCCTCGACCTCGGCGATGTCCTGTTCCTGATCGCGGTTGAGGGAGGGAATGAACTCCCGTATCCGCTCTTCGATCATGTCGAACTGCTGTTCCATGGCCGCCACACCCTCTTCGAGATCTGATGTGTCAATATTGAGCCCCGCCATGTCCCGCATCGCGCGTACCAGCACGAGCGAAGCCTTCGGGTAGTGGAGGTTCGACGCGTATGAGGGGATGGTGCCCAGAAGGCAGGCGGCATCGATCTTCCGTGATGCGGCAACGCCGAGCAGCAGCCCGTTGAGTCCGGCGATGTACCCGTCGGGCATGGGAACGACGCCGTCCACTTTAATTGATGCAAGCATGGATTCACTGTTGCAGGTAATGAGCGCCTCGGAATCGTTCGCATGCGACATCGGCTGGGCGAAAGCCGCGAAAGTATAGATGCGGCGAACCGAGAACTGCCTGAGGACATCAAGCAGCATCTTGATCACCATGATGCCTTCGCGCCCCGTTAACTGGGCGTTGCTTTCAAAGATGATCAGGTCGGGGCTGTGAACAGCGTAGAAAACGCTTGTGGGGATTTCCGGGAGCTGCGCTATGCCGTCTTTGACCACGATCGAGTCGGGGATGAAAAAGGGGCTCATATCGATT
>JAFGIW010000092.1 GCA_016929415.1 Chitinispirillaceae bacterium
CCGCCCCTGATGAGGCCCTGCTCGCGCAGTTGCTCGATTTCCGAGAGAAAGCAGAAGGTGCGCGCGGGGGCGAACTCTTTGACATATTCGTCGAACGAGAAGAGGGTGGTATATTGCGCGCCGAGCGCCGGATAGTTGTAGTCGACTTCGAGCGTGAGGCGGAAATGGTCGAGGGGGAAAATGCCGAGGGCGACGTCGCCGTTGACGTGCATGATCGGTTCGGTTATGGTGATGTATTCCCGGTCCGCCTCCTGCTCGACGACGCCGGCCTTCTGTACAAGATTAACATAAGGCAGTGCGCTGCCGTCCATGAGGGGGATCTCCTGTGCATCGACATCGATGCGGCAGTTGTCGATGCACAGGCCGTTGAAACAGGACATCACATGCTCGATGGAGTTGACGCGCACCCCGCCGCCGCCGATGTTCGTGCCGCGAGCGAGGTCGACCACATTGTCGATATCGGCGGCGATTTCAGGTTTTGTTTCGAGATCGGTCCTGACGAAACGGATGCCGTAATGCTTCGGCGCGGGATTGAAGGTGACCTTCGCCGGAACGCCCGTGTGCAGGCCGACTCCCGTCAGAGAAACGCTTTTGCCGATGGTATGTTGCTTGGTCATGGTCCGCTCTATTGCCTTTGCGATGAAAGGTCGTGCCGCAGTGCATCGACCTGCTTTTTTAGTGCCTTTATATCTTTAATAAGTTGGGGCAGTTGCTGTTCGGCGGCCTCGATGCGACGCATGGTCATGAGATCGCGCGCCGGATAGCCGGTGATTTTCGCTCCCGGCCCGATTGATTTTGAAACCCCGGCCTTCGCGCCGATGAACGCGTCGTCGCCGATATCGATATGACCGACGAACCCGGCCTGGCCTCCCACGATGACCCGCTTGCCGAAGCGGGTGCTCCCCGAAATGCCGGTCTGGGCCGCCATTGCCGAATGTTCATCGATGGTAACGTTGTGGGCGACGTGGATGAGATTGTCAAGCTTGACCCCTTTCCCTATAATGGTGGAGGCGAAATTGCCCCGGTCGATCGTGGTATTGGCGCCGATCTCCGCGTCGTCGCCGACGACCACGTTCCCGAAGGCCGGAATGCGGATGAAGACGTCCTTTTCACGCGCGTTGCCGAATCCGTCGCTGCCGACGATTGCGCCGGACTGGATGACGACGCGGTTGCCGATCGCGGTGCCGTGCCGGATGACCGCCCCGGAATCGATGCGGCAGTCGGCCCCCATGGTGCACCCTTTTTCAATGACGCAACGGGCGCCGACACGACAGTTTTCGCCGATCGTGACACGCGCACCGATGACGCTGCCCGGACCTACCGAAGCCGTAGCGGCGATTGCTGCGGAGGGGTCGATAAAAGCGGTGGGGGCAATGCCGTTACCGAAAACCGGCGAACGGTCTTCGAAGAGCTGCGCCACCCTGGCATACGCCACGTACGGGTCGTCGACTTCGAGACAGATTTTGCCGCCGCAACGCTGCCCATGCTTGACGATCACGAATCCGGCGCGGCTGGCTTCGACGGCGGCGCTGAATTTCGGCCCGGCAAGAAAAACCATATCGCGCTCGCCGGCCTGTTCCGGTGACCGCAACGCATCGATCTCCGCATCCGTTGCCCCGCCCGGCAACGAAATACCGAGCAGCCGGGCTATGGTCGATAAGCGCACGCTATTTTTCCTTATTGAGCTGTTCGAGCACACGCTGATTGAGGTCGTACACCTTCTTGGCAAAGACGATTCCGCCCGAACGTGCATCGAAAATATAGTCGTAATTCTCCTCTTTGGCGATTTTTTCGATGATGCGGTTGATCTTCTCGATGATGGGCTTGGTCAGTTCCTCATTTTTTTCAAGCGCCTCGCCCTTCTGCCCGAATTTGTCCTGCAGGAATTTCTGATAATTCACCATTTTCTGGTTCAGGGAATCCTCGAGCGCTTTTTTGCGTTCATTGCTCAGCAGCAGGCTCTGCTTGTCGATCTGCTCCTTGAGGTCCTTGATCACCTGCTGTTTTTTCGAGGCCTCCTGTTCCCATTTCGCCACTTCATTGTTGAATTTGCTCTGTGCCTCTTTGGTGCCCTCGTACTCGGCGAAAATCGCTTCCGAATTGATGTAGCCGAATTTCATTTCAGCATGGGTCATCGAAGCGGCGATGAGCGCGATGCCGATTCCCGTTAGAACGTTACTGCGCATTTCCATCCTCCTTTGTAAGTGCGCCGGCGCCGATGCATACGGAAGCGCAAACCCCGCATGCAACAGCCGCCCGCTTCTATTAAAAACCGCGGTTCATCATGAAATCGAGTTTGAATCCGTTCGGCTTACGGTCGAAGCCGTCGGGCGTGGGATCATCCAGTCCCCAGCCGAAGTCGACTCCCATAAGTCCGAGCATGGGTATATTGATGCGTATTCCGAAACCGACGCTTTTATAGAGATCGAACGGATTGATCTGCAGAAATGAAGGCCATGTGTTGCCCCCGTCGGCGAAAACCCCGAGATAGAGCTGCTGTTCAAGGAGCGGATAGCGAAGTTCAAGCGTGGTCGCGAACATGGAGCGGCCGTTCTCGGGATGGCCGTAATCGCGTTTCCCTTTACCTGCAAGGCCGCCGAACTCCAGGTCTTCATACCCGCGAAGATCCGCATCGGCCCAGTAGACGCCGCCCAGTCTGAACAGGTCGTATTGCGATATTTTCATCCTGCGCCCGGGCCAGGTGATATACCCGACTTTCGTCTTTGTTCCGAAAACCAGTTTCAAGGGAAGAGGAAAATAGTGCTCGTACCCGATTATCCCTTTGAGGTAGCGGTAATTTCCGCCCAGTCCGGCGATCTGGGGTGAAATGGTCAGCTTTGAACCCTCCGTCGGGAACAACGGTATATCGAGGTCGTAGCGGGTAAGACTGAATGAGAGCCGGCTGAGAAATCCTTTTCGTTGTATATGAAGGCCGAACTCGGGAACGTCGGAGACCACGGGCGGATTTCCCTCCTCATAACTGAACTGGTAGGCGCCGTCAAGGCGGAAATGATCGTCGGGCCACGACATTTTCGACAGACCGGAACCGATGGAAAAGCCCCACTGTTTCTGGGCATAGTAACTGTAGTAGGAATTGTCGCTGTAAAAAATGCGTCCGCTCAGAGAAATCGGCCGGTCGAATGCCCAGGGTTCGACAAAACCAACGCTGAAGTCCTGGTAATCCTTGCCGTATTCGACCTTGACGTTCAATTCCTGCCCCGCCCCCCTGAAATTGGGGATCGAGGTCGAAAAGGTGCCGATGAATCCGTTGTAGGCGCTGAAGGCGGCGCCGATCTGCAACTGGCCTATGTTATCCTTCTCGGTGATATCGAATATCAGATCGATCGTCCCGTCGTCATTGGGGATGAGATCGGGCTTGACATCGCCGAAAAAACCCAGGGCCATTATTTTCTGACGGCTGCGCATCATGAGCGACTGTTTGTATTTTTTCCCCGGCAGCAGATCGATCTCGCGGCGCACCACCTTTTCCATCGTTTTGGTGTTTCCCTTGACGTCGATCTTGCGGACGATTGCCGAGCGGCCTTCGGAAATATCGAACATGACGTCGATCGTATCGCCGCGGTACGTCCGCTCGTCGCTGACCTGCACCCAGAGGTAGCCCTCCTCGCGGTAGGTGTTTTCGACCAGGTATTTGGAAAGTTCGAAACGGCTTCGCTGAAAGGGCTTTCCGTATTTGAGGGCGATTTTCGACTTGAGCGAATCGGTGGGAATGATGGCGTTGCCCTGAAAAAAGAAATTGCCGGCGAAGTATTTTTTGCCTTCCTCGATGGTGATCTCGATCATGAGGTCTTTCTTCGTATCGGCATACCAGACGCTGTCCTTGACTATTGAGGCATCGAGATAGCCGAGATCGTTGTAGAAAAGCAGCAGCGTGTCGAGATGCTCCCGGTAAGCCTCGCGCTTGAATTCTCCGGTGCGCCACCACCTGCTTTCCTTGGTTTTGAACTTTCTGAGCAGCTTCGCCGTTTTGATGTCCTTGTTGCCCTTGAAGGTGATGGCCTTGATGCGGACACGCGGTCCCTCCTTGATGGAAAATTTGACGATAGAGTTCCCCGGGATTTTGGTGGGTATCAATTCCGCCCTTACTTCAGCGAGATTGTACCCCTTTTCGGCATACAGGACGAGAATCCGCTGCTCTTCGTCGAAGAGCGCCGCATCGGAGAGAATCTGGCCCCGTTTGAGGGTACTCTTTTCCTCGAGGTCTTTCTTCTTGAGCTTCTTGTTGCCGTGGTATTCGATGAGGTCGCAGACCGGGAACTCCTCCAGCACCAGCTTGAGCGCCGCCGTGGAATCGGTTTCCGAGAGCGAATAAAAATCGATTTTCCGGAAAAGGATCATATCATGAAGACGCCGTATGGCATCCTGAATATCGGTGGTGGAAAAATCGCCGCCCGTGCGAAGCCCCGCCGTGTGCCGGACTGTCTGTTCCGAATTGATGGACAACCCTTCGATCACCAGCGTATCCAGTTTTTTCGCCTGCCCCGCTGCGGTGAGCAGCAGCACCATTGACACTATTATTCCGCACCGTACGATCATACCGTTACCTTTTGTTACATTTCCCTTGCCGTCGATCGTCGCTTCCCGCGGGCGGCGTCAAAAGTTCATCAGGTTCCGCAGGCGGGCGATAGGCAACCGCAGCTGCAGCATAAGTAATGGACTGTGTTCGATTGAGGATTCCGTCTTGTGAAAGCCGTAGTTGACATCCATCATCAGGAACCGACTCGGCTGAAA
>JAFGIW010000093.1 GCA_016929415.1 Chitinispirillaceae bacterium
ATGCTCTTTGTAAAAGAGGGCAGCGACGGGTCACGATGTGATGCAGGTCACAAAAGTAAAAAAAAATGGCGGGCCCTTTTACAAGGCCCGCCGCCGGGCAGCCGTCTTACATGCCCCCCGCTGCCCTTATTAGCTGAAACCGCTCCCCGTTTTCGGTCCCGCTTTACTCATCGCTGCCCTCTTTTGCCCGTATCCGTTCCTGCAGTTGCATGAGTTCCTCTTTCTTCGCCGCCAGGCGGGTTTGAATCTGCACCCTTACCTCCTCAACCTGGACCCCCACCTTTTCCGATGCCCGTTCAAGAGCAAGAATTGCAATATCGAGCTGCGCCTGCGTTTGAATTCTCCGCTGCTCCATCAGATTCGCAACCTCTTCAGCCGACTTTCCTTTCATCTGCCGGTGAAATTCCATCGCCGCTTTCTGCGCGAGGTCGACATTTTCATTCGCCTGGTTGAGTGCTGCCGCAAGCCTCTCCTGCAGTTGTATCGCCAGTTGCTCCATCTCCTGCGCCTGTGTCGGCACTCTCTGAGCTGCAACAATCGTTGCCCCTGCAAGCAATAGTGTCACAAACCATTTCATACCGGGCCCCCTTTGAAGGTTGTGTTCTACCCAGCCCTGTTAATAATAAATAGCATCAAATGGTGTGCCATTTACGTAACTCATTTATTTATTATACATTATGATTTTTTACATATTTAAGCGTATAAAATAAAATGTAGCGGCTCGACCACACTTAAGCGTATAAGTCACAGTATCTGACTTTCCGACAACAGGTTAGGGAAGAAGAGAATAGCTGTGGTGGTTTGACCCCAGACCAAAGGTTAAAACCCCACATTAATCTCCGACCGACTAATCGGCAACGGCAGTCGCTGGCTCCCGGCTGTTCATGAAATTATAAAGTGTTGCCCTGCCGACTCCGAGAAGCCGGGCAGCCTTCGCCTTGTTTCCCCCGGCTTTTTCAAGTGCCCGTTCAACAATTTCGTTGGTCAGTTTCGGCCTGCGGCCGACCCTGCCGGGCGTATGCTGAATACCCACCGGTACATAGGTCGCGGCGAGTATTTCGGGCGGCAGGTGTTCAGGCAGGATCGTCGCACTCCTGCACTTGATGAGCGCGAACTGGATCGCGTTCTGCAATTGACGGACATTGCCCGGCCAGGCGTAGTTCATGAGGACCGAAAGGGTGTCGTCGGAAAAAAGCATCGATCCGCGGCCGAGCCTCCCCGTCGTCTTATCGAGAAAGTTCCGTGCAAGAAGCGGTATATCGTTGCGGCGCTCACGCAGCGGCGGCAGTTCGATCGGCACCACGGCAAGGCGGTAGTAGAGGTCTTCGCGGAACGTCCCCCGCGCCACCATTTCCTTGAGGTTCCGGTTGGTGGCGCATACTACACGGACATCAACCTTGCGCGTCGTCTCGCTGCCTACCGGTTCGACAATGCCCTCCTGAAGAACGCGCAGCAGTTTCACCTGCATCGCAAGCGACAGGTCGCCGATCTCATCGAGAAAGAGCGTTCCCCGGTCGGCGAGTTCGAAGCGCCCCTTCTTGTCGCGTATCGCCCCGGTAAACGATCCCCTGACATGGCCGAAGAGTTCGCTCTCGAGCGTCCCTTCGGGGAGGGCCCCGCAATTGACCGGAACGAAAAGCCCGTCGCGGCGCAGGCTTTCGTTATGTATTGCCGCGGCTACGAGTTCCTTTCCGGTCCCGCTTTCGCCGTTGATCACCACCGGGAAGTCGCTGTCGGCAAGGTCGCGGATAAGTCCGTAGATCTCGAGCATCCGGTGGTCGCGCCCGATGATGCCGGCGAACGACTCCGTTTCGCCCAGGCGCTGTTCGAGGTCACGGAGCTTTGTCGAATCTGTAAACGTCACCAGCGCTCCGATAACCATGCCCTGTTCATCGAGAAGGGGCAGACGTGTCATGTCGAACTGCCGGTTCGAACCGTCACCGGCGAGGAAGTGCGCTTGGTACACCGATTCTATCGTTGCCTCGGACGTCAGGTCGCCGTCGCGGAAAACGCACGATTCGCCGCACAGGCGGGGCTGGAAGAGCTCGTGACAGTCACGTCCGACGATTTCATCGCAGGAGGCCCCGGTGATACGCTCCGCACCTTTGCTGAAAAGGAAGATGCGACGGCCGAGACCGTGGGCGATGATCCCCTCCCGGAGGCTGTCGATGATGTTTGCGGCGCGGGCATGATGCCGCAGGAGCGCAGAGCAAAATCCGTGGTTGAAAAGAGCGTGCACCCGTTCGTCAATGAGCACTGTTTTATCGCGGAACGACGCTTCGTCGGGGGCATCCATATCGTCCCAGTGGACGATCGCCGGCAATCCGGCCGGCAGGGCGCACCGGTCGGCCGCCTCTTTTCCGAGGGTAATGACCAGATCGAAGCACGTTGCCGCGACTGAAGCGAAATCGACGGTGCCCGCGCCGTCACCGCATCCGGTAAACCGGCGCCGCGGTTCCAGTCCGGCGCTGGTGATCGAGAATGCCCCATCCGATTCCCGCAGGGCGGCATTTTCAGCGATATGCGACAAATCGTGAAAGCGGTCGACAAACAGGATCATTTTTCCCATTACGGCTCTTTTCTCCTTCATGACAACAGCCCGGCATAGCGGGCCATCTCATTTCTGACACGCGGGATCAAACGCGGCGCAACGCTCAATATCGAGATACCGATATCGAGCAGCGGCCGCTGCATTCCCTCGCGCGCCGCCATTTCGCCGCAGATCGACAGTGGTTTTCCCTTCTCCCGGGCAACGGTACTGAGTCGTTCCAGCATTTTCCAGAGCACCGGGTGCTCCGGATTGAAATCCTGGGAAACCATTTCGTTGTTCCGGTCGATTGCAAAAAGATACTGAATAAGGTCATTGCTGCCGATGCTGGCGAAATCAACCTGCGGGAGGATCGCCTCTGCATCGATAAACGCGCTCGGCACTTCGAACATCGTACCGAACTCGATACGTTCCCGGCTGCTTCCCTTTTCCGCGATCACCTTATCGGCAAGATCAAGCAATGCGCGCTGTTGCTCCGCATCAACCACCATCGGGAAAAGCACGCGGATCGGCGTTTCCCCGCTCACCCGCACCAATGCCCTCATCTGGGTGGTGAAAATATCGGGGTTCCCCAGAAGATACCTCGCCCCCCGCCATCCCAGATAAGGGTTTTCCTCCTTTTTTATCCGCAGGAACGACAGCGGCTTGTCGCCGCCGACATCGAGCATGCGGAAGGTGACCGTTTTTCCTTTCATGATATCCACGATCCGCCGGTAAAACGCGTACTGTTCATCTTCGTCAAGCAGTCGCTCGGCCTTGATAAAAAGAATCTCCGTTCGCAGGAGCCCGATCCCGTCGGCCCCCATTGCCGCCGCCTGCTTGACGTCCTCCATGGTGCTGGCATTCGCCAGGAGCGTCATGCCCGGCGGGGTGCCGAGCGCGCATACCGCTTCGGACGCCACCGGTTCGACGGGGATCAACGCGGCGACGGTGGCCGCATCCGGATTAAGATACGCTTCACCGTTGTCGCCGTCGATGATGATCGTATCGCCGCAGCGGACGAACTCCATGATGCCGCGGATGCCCGACACCGCAGGAACGCCGAGCGACCGTGCGATGATGGCGGCATGCGACGTGACGCCGCCGTGCTCCGTGACGAACCCGAGCACCTTTTCCAGGTTCATCGCGGCGACCATGTCGGCGGTCAGTTCGTAGGCGGCGATGATCCGGTTCGCCCCCCGGCTGCAATGGGCCTGCCCTTCACAGAGAAGACCGCTCTTCGCCTTGGTGATCCGCCCGAGCAGGCGGCGGCGGATTTCCCCGATATCGTTCGCCCGCTCGCTGAGATACTGATTGTCAATTTTTGCGAAGGTGTACTCATACTCGTTCAACACGTCGGATACGGCCCATTCGATATTCTTCTTCTCATTTTTCACCATCGCCCGTACGGCATCGGTCACCTTCGGGTCGTTCATGATATGCTTTTGCGTTATGAAGATTTCGCTCTCCGCCCTGCCGACCGACGTTTCAACCTGCGCCGCGATGGCATCGAGCTCCTCGGAACACTGCCGCAGAACCTCGTCGAACTTCAAAAGCTCCTCCGCCACAAGGTCCTCATTCGACAGCAGAAATTCGGGGACCGCCCTGTGACGTTCCGCGGAATAGAGGCAGGCGGCACCCGCTATACGCCCTGAATTGATCGAAACACCCTTGAATTTTATCATCCGCTCACCCATGACCTCCTGTTGCCCGCTCATGCCGCATTTTTCCTTATATCGATCATTCCGAGACGGCAAAGGGAAAAATCGAACCGCACCGGATCGAACGGATCGATGAGGCGCAGATAGTCGGTAATCTCCTCGGCCATGCGCCAGTCGGCCGTATTCCTTTTTGTTATTTTTTCCGCCCGCGCGATCGTTGCGACATGGGTATCGACCGGAGTCACAAGCGCCGCCGTAGGGATCGATTTCCAGACGCCCATATCGACGCCGTCGTCGGGCCGCACCATCCAGCGCAGGAACATGTTGAGCCGTTTACAGGCGCACCCAGTGGCGGGCGACGGTACGAGAAATGCGAAACTCTCCGGAACCGCAGATGAAATCGCCGCAGCGAGCCTCCGCACGGTTTCGCTGAAGAGCGTCAACGCACCGCGCATTCCACACGCCGGTCTGTCGAGCGCCGCGGTGAAAAAAGATTCCATCGAGCCGTTGTCGGCGACAAGCCCCGCGATCGCCTGCAGGAGCAGCGCCATGTCATCTCCGTCGTTGAAGCGATGTTTGAATCCGGCCAGCAGACGGCGCTTTGCCGAATAACCGGTTGCCCGCACAAACTCCGCCGGTCCGCACCCCATTCTGCGGAAAAGATCGCTGACGTTCCGTATGATGGTCTCGACCCTTCCGTACGAGAGCACTGCGGCGATGAAACCGCCTATCTCCCGGTCTGTCGCATCCTCAAACCCTCGAACCGTCACCAGAGGATCCATTCCGAGATACTCAGGCCGGTGGTACTGCTCATAGGTCCGCCGGATTTTCCGCTCAATACGATCGAAATGCAGGCTTTTTATACATGCAATCATTAAAAATCTCTTTTCAACACGGTCGCAGAAACATATCTTCCATACGTCAGACAGATTACGGACAGGTGTGCCGGGCTGTTGAATGAGGGTGGTACGACACTTTACGCCACTGCTCAACCGGAACGCCGGAGAAAAAATAGTTTCGTGTCTTGAAATATTCGAGAATTTTTAGACACTTTTATTCTTCCCTGCCGGGCGCCAGAAAAGAATGAGCTGTTCTCCATGAAACTTCCCCCTATACTCAAGCAGAAAAACATGGTGCGGGTGCTCCATGCATTACTGCCGGTTGCGCTTGCCGGGGTCTATTTCTTTGGATGGCGTATCGTTGCACTCCTCGCTGTTTCGGTCGTATGCGGATTCTGCACCGAATGGTACACGCAGTCGAGGAAAAAAGGCAAGGTAAGTTATGCGGTCTTCGTCACCGCGGCACTTTACAGCCTGTCGCTTCCCCCAACCACCCCGTTCTGGATCACAGCGGTTGGAATTATCGTCGCTATTCTGTTCGGCAAGGAGGTGTTCGGCGGATTCGGAAAGAACGTCTTCAACCCGGCGATTGTCGGCCGTGCGTTCGTGTATGTCTCTTTCCCCATCGAATTGACCGGCAGGTTCGTCCCGGTCTTCAGCGGATTGCCGGGCGGTTTCGGCCACTGGAGTTTCACCTCGCTTAAACAACTCCCTGCAGCCCTCACCCAGGCAGGCCTTACCGTCGCCGACGCGGTCACCGCCGCCACGCCGATGTGGTCGCGGCGCGATTTCCACTACGTCACCGACTGGCTGCAACTGCTGCTCGGAAATATCGGCGGCGTCTTTTCCTTCAATACTGCGCCGAAGGTGCTCGCCGCGGGTTCGATCGGGGAGGTAAGCGCGATCGCGATCGCATGCGCGGCACTTTACCTCATTGCGACGAAAACCGCGCAGTGGCGACTGACAGTAGCGACGCTTCTCGGCGCCGCGGCGGTCACGCTCCTGCTGCGGCACGGCGCGGGTATCGACGCTGTCCCGCCGCTCCATTTCACGCTGCTCTCCGGTGCGCTGCTCTACGGCGCGGTCTTCATGGTCACCGATCCGGTGAGCGCCCCAAAGCTGCCGCTCTCCCAGTGGATCTACGGAGCGTTCATCGGCGTCATGGTTGTTTTCTTCAGATACCGGTCGATTTTCGCGGGGGGACTGGGGTTTTCAATCCTGCTCGGCAACATGATCGCGCCGTCGCTCGATCTGTGGATAAAGCGGTTGCGGGGGGCGAAAAAGGGAACGGCGGCACCGTGAAAAAGACCTCCCCCGTCTATGTGATCGGCTTCATGGTCGTTATCTGCGCCCTCTGCGGCGCCGCGATATCGTTTGTCCAATTCAGCATGAAACCCACGCTCGACGCCAATGCCCGGCTTGTGCGCAACCGTACTATCGCGCGGGCGTTCGGGATCACGGTGCCGCAGCAGACCGCCGGAGCCTACGATTCTGCCCTCGCGTTGCGCATCGATACAACGACCGTTGCCGACGGCGGCCGCCGGTGGCAGCTCTTTACCCGCAAAGAAGCCCCGCACGATATCGGGTTTATCTTTAACGGCATGGCTTTCTGGGACATGATTTCGGGCATCATCGTGCTTTCGAAGGACCTTGCGACTATCCGGTCGCTTGAAATCATCGAACAGAAGGAGACGCCGGGCCTGGGAGCCCGCATTGAGGAGCCGCAGTTTAAAAAACTCTTCGAGGGTTTTCCGGTCGACTGGTCGCAACCGGCGGATAAAAGGGTTGTTTTCGGCGAACCGGCCGGCCCTGATGGCACGCACCGCATCGACGCAATCACCGGCGCCACCCAGACCTCCATGGCGCTTGAACGGATTCTCAACAGTGAACTTGCCGCATTCAGACGGATATACGACCACCACGATCGCGAGGCTGCACCCCAGCCCACAGGGAGAAAATAACCATGGCGGCTCCAAAAACACTTTTCTACGACGGTTTCTGGAAGAACAACCCGATCTTCGTACAGGTGCTCGGCATCTGTTCGACGCTGGCGGTCACCAACCTGCTGGCGAATACCCTTTTCATGTGCTTCGGGCTGGTCTTCTCAACGGCCATGTCGAGCCTTACCATCTCACTGCTGCGTAACTACATCCCCGACCGCATCCGGATGATCGTCCAGGTGCTCATCATCGCCACGTTCGTGATGATGGTTGACATTCTCATCAAGGCGACCGCTCCCGACATCCACCGGTTCATCGGCCCGTACGTGGGGCTCATCATCACCAACTGCATCATCATGGGCCGCGCGGAAGCCTTTGCAATGCAGAATCCGCCCGGCGCCTCGTTCGTCGACGGAATCGCCATGGGTCTCGGGTATTCGATGGTGCTCATTTTCATCGCCGCCATACGCGAACCGCTCGGGTTCGGCACGCTGCTCGGCTGCAAACTCCCCGCACTGCACTTATGGTGGCACCAGTGGACCATCATGGTGATGGCGCCGGGAGCGTTTTTCATGCTCGGTCTTCTGAGCTGGTTCGCGCGCGCGCGTCTCATCCCGAAAGGAAAGGGGTAACCATGGAACAGGTCGCCCACTCCCCTACATTCCTCGGCCTCGTCCTGATCTTCGTTTCGGCGGCATTCACCGACAATATCCTGCTCACCCGGTTTCTGGGCATGTGCTCGTGCCTCGGCGTCTCGAAGAAGGTCGATACGTCCATGGGGCTGGGGGCGGCCGTCATATTTGTCACCGCCTGCACGGCGGCGATTAATTTTCTTATTTACAAATACCTTCTCCTCCCCTTCGGGCTCGACTATCTCCGGCTCATCACCTTCATTATCGTCATCGCCGCCTTCACGCAGCTCATCGAAATGATCATCGACCGCTCCTCCCCGGCGCTGTACAACGCACTGGGGATTTTTCTGCCGCTGATCACCGTCAATTGCGCAATCCTCGGCATTTCGATCTTCATGATCAGCAAGCCGTACGGTTTCATCCAAACGCTCGTCTACGGCGCGGGCGGCGGGTTCGGGTGGTTCGTCGCCATCACGATTATCGGCGGCATACGCGAAAAGATCAATGAGGAGGCGCTCCCCCGGGGGCTTGCAGGTTCGCCGATAACGCTCATCATCATCGGCATCATGGCTCTGGCATTCATCGGATTCTCAGGAATGGTCAAGATCTGATATGAACGGGATCATAAGCGGCGTCGTCTTCTCCACCCTGTTTCTCATCGCCTGCGGGAGCGTGCTCGCGTTGCTGCTCGTGCTTGCCGAAAAGTTCATTCTCAACTTCGGTCCCTGCACCATCGACATCAACGGCGGCGAGAAGAAACTCACGGTGAGCGGCGGCGCCTCGCTGCTGTCGCTCCTCGCATCGCAGAACATCTTCATTCCCTCGGCATGCGGCGGCAGGGGCAGCTGCGCCTACTGTAAAGTTATCGTCCAGGCGGGCGGGGGCGAAATCGGCCCGGTCGAGGAACCGTACCTTTCGGCTGAAGAACGCCGGGGGGGCACGCGGCTGTCGTGCCAGGTCAAGGTGCGGGGCGACGTCGCCATCCGGATCCCCCGCGAATACTTTTCCGTCAGGAAATACCGCGGCCGGCTTCTCGCGAAAAAGCCCATGACCCGCGACATCGTGGAGCTGCGCATCGGGCTGCTCGAACCGACGGAAATCGAATTTACTGCCGGTCAATACGCCCAGCTCGAATCGCGCGAATACAAAAGCCACGAAGCAGTCATGCGTGCCTACTCGATCTCGTCGCCACCCTCCGGCCGCACCCATGTTGAATTCATGATCCGGCTCGTGCCGGGCGGCATCTGCACCACCTGGGTGTTCGAACATCTCAAAGAGGGGCAGGAGGTGCAGTTGAGCGGTCCCTATGGAGAATTTCACCTTCGTCCCACCGGGGCGCCGATTCTCTTTATCGCGGGCGGGAGCGGCATGGCGCCCATCTGGAGCATCCTGCGCCACATGAAAGAGACGGGGAACAAACGGATTACACGCTACTTCTTCGGCGCGCAGACGCAGGCCGACCTGTTTCTTGTCGAGGAACTGCGGCAACTGCAGCGGGAGATGCCGGATTTCACCTTCATTCCCGCCCTTTCGAACGAACCCGAAGGCAGCGGCTGGACAGGTGAGAGAGGACTCATCACCGATGTCGTCGGCCGTCACGTCCCCGACGCCTCACAGCACGAGGCGTATCTGTGCGGTTCCCCGGGAATGATCAACGCTTGCATCAAAGCCCTCAAGAAATCGGGAATGCCCGAAGAGAAAATTTACTTCGACAAATTCGCCTGAAACAAGGAGCGGCCGCCCATGAAACAATCCCCTCGCGAACAGGAACAAGCGAAACTCTTCGGTCCGTCGAAATTTTCCGCCGAGGGCTTTCTGGGCGACGACCCCCGGCAGCCTGAAGAGATCATCGCCGCCGACAAGACGACCGTCGAGTCGCTCGGCACCACCTGCGAGGCGATCGCCGCGCTTATTGCCGCCGCCTTTGACAGGGCGGAGGCGGCGCTGGGGGATGCCGTCGAGCTGAAACCGGGAGTTACTGCCGCCCACTTCGAAGCGCGCGGGAAGATTCCCTCACCATTCCGGGGGGACGGCGTGTTTCAGAAGGGTGAGGTCGCGGTGACTGAGAAAAAAAGCGCAACGACAATCTTCATCACCCGTCTCGGCATCAACCTGATACGTAAGCACGGATTCTTTCAGGGACGCGGAAGCAGGTACCGGATCGAGCCGGAGGCTGCGATACGGTTGTGCCTTCAAACCGTCGCAGAAAAGTGAAATCAGGAGACAGCTCAAATGCAAAGAAATCAATGGGTTCCAAACGTTGACAACGCCCTGCAGTGTATCACCGGTTTAGACGCCGAAAATATGCGCCTTGCCGTTGGTTTCCTGCGCAAGGCTGCTTTCCATTCGAAATCGATGAGAAGAAAAATCCTCGACATATTGAAGGATATCATCATCGAAAAGGAGAAAAAACATTATGCGGCTGCCGGGGAAAAACCTGGGACTTCCGGCTTACCGGGGCTCTCTGTCCCCAACGGCTTGAAACCCGGCGAGAGGGAAAAATATCGCCGGCTGCTCCGTGCATCGACGATTGAACAGGCCGCGATAGAGACCGTTCTGAGCATCGTCGGCCCCCCGGAGCTGCTCGATCCGGGAGGCGAATGGTTCACCCTAATCGACCGGTCCGGCATGACCGACCGGCTCGGAAACTGGCCCTCCCATATTGAAACGATGCATGCACGCGCTGGTGATGCGGCTCACAGGTTCACGGCGAAACACGGCAATACCCCGATAGCAAAAATCAAAATATTCGGACTCGGCGGCAGCGCCGCGCCTCACGATATCGCGCGGGAAATAATCGAAAATCTCGGAAAATCCGGCTGCGAAATAGAAATCGTGCGTGCGGATACCCCCCGCGCTGACTTTACCGATGAGCACACGCTCGCCCTCTTCTGTTCTTTTTCCGGCGACACGGAAGAAACCATACACTGCTATGATAAAATCAAGCCCAAGACGGAACTGATTGCCGCAATGGCGCAGGGCGGAAAACTTGAGAAGATCGCCCGTGACGCGAATCTGCCGTTTATCAAAATTCCTTCCGACAAAAGTGATCCGGCATACGTTATGCAGCCCCGGGAAAGCGTATGCCTGCAGTGCATCGCGACACTCTCCTTCGTTGCAGGAATCGGTTTGAAAGCGGGGTCGGATGGAGCATTTGACGCCCCCTGTATCGATGCCGCGAAACTGGCCGGCCTGATCTCTTCATGGCGGAAACGATTCGGTCCGTCGCGGGGATTCATAAACAATCCGGCGAAACAGCTTGCGTTCTTCATGCTCTACGGGTTTCATTACACGGATGAGAAACGGCCGGCCTCTTTTGACGTCCGGGATAAAAGAATCCCGTATGTTATCGGCGATTATAACCTTCGCGCACTGGTACATGAGGTGGCGACGCAATTCAGGGAACGGTCGAAAATCTGCGCCATCGAAGGTATCGCCCCTGAGGAATTGCACAATTCCGTGGAAGCGATACGCGCCGTTGCGGAATCTTCAGCCGCATCGCTGGATGCAAATCCATATGTGTATCTGTTCCTTGATTCCATGGATTCGGAACAGCGAATCGATTTCCGGCTGGCGCAGACGCGGGATCTCGTCATACGGAACAGAGGACCGCACGCCGTGCTGAATGCCGAAGGGGAAACGGCACTGGAGCGCGCATTGTTCCTCACGTACTTCAATGCTCACATGACAACCTACGCCGCAGTGCTCAACGGTTTTGACCCGCTGCCGGTACCGACGATGAGCTGGATTAAGAAAATCATGGGCGATTTACCGAGAAACTGCGGTAAAGAAATGGCTTATTCGAAGAAAAAACGGAGAACATTGGAATTACGGTATTGAACAAGATAAACCGACCCGGGTAGCATCCTTCCCATTTTATTGTTATATTTGGAATGTCTGATTTCTTGATTTTTTTTAAAAGCACCCTCACGGTGCGCTTTTTTACTAATAAGACAAAAAAGCATTCAACAGGCACTTATACAACATTCCAAAGGAGTTTTTAATGAGATTGAGCGCTTTAATGTGGATTTTAACTGCAGCGTATATTACAACCTCGGTTTCCGCCCCGATGATATCTGGCAGGATAGTCGATAAATATTCAAAACCTGTTGCCGATGCGACAGTTTCACTCAAACTCAAAGGAGTGTCCACAAAAAGCGATGCCGCGGGAGCATTTTCACTCATTACCGTAGCGATCAACACCCCCGGCAGCAGCCGGAATACCCACCGAACCCTGTTCATCAACGGGCAGAATCTCCTTTTCACCAATGAATTCCCCCGGCAATTGAAAATCGAACTTTTTGATATGAACGGCAAACGGGCGGGCGATGTTTTCAGTCGCCTGTTTGCGGAGGGTTCGTTTTCGCTGTCCCTCTCCTCCCTCATCACCTCAAAGAGCGCCAACGGTCTCTATATCGCCCGGATCAGCAGGAGCAGCGAGATATATACCCTTCCATTCAGCCCCCTCTGCAGCTTCAAACCTGCGGGGCTCTCCGCCGGCGAAAACAGAGAGTTGCTCGCAAAACGGCAGGCGACCGCGGATTCGCTGATTGTCACCAAGGAAAAATATACCCCCTATTCACGCGGGATCGACTCCGACGTCACCCAGGATGTCGGCGACATCCAACTGAAACTGGTCGTTGATCCCGATTCGATAATCGAAGTACAAGTCAATGACCTCTTGACCAAAATGACCAAGGATGAGAAAATCGCCCAGACGGTGGAGGCTGTGGTCACCGTCATCACTCCCGAAGAGGTGAAGTCGAAAGGATACGGATCAGTTTTTAACGGCGGCGGCAGCCCTTTCTCCGGCAATAATAAAGATACATGGGCTTCCAACCTTGATGCCTTCCACGAAGCGGCGAAACAATCCAAAAACAGTATACCCATTCTCTACGGCATCGATGCGGTCCACGGGGTCGCGACCATCGCAGGCGCAACGGTTTTTCCGCACAACATCGGCATGGGGTGTACCGGGGATACGGCCCTGGTGGCAAAAATGGCCAACATCACCGCCAAAGAGTGCCGCGCCGTCGGCATCAACCTCAATTTCGGTCCGGCCATTTCAGTGGTAAGAAACGAAAAATGGGGCCGAACCTACGAGGGGTTCGGTGAGACGCCTGAAATAAACAGCCTGATGGCCGGCGCTTACATACGCGGACTTCAGGGATACGGCGACATGAGCCGTCCCGACGCAGTCGCCGCCTGCGCGAAACATTTCATAGGCGATGGCGGGACAACCAACGGCGTCAACGGCGGCGTTACCACTCTTTCCGATACGACCATGCGCGCGATTCATCTTCCGCCCTATCAGGCGGCGGTCATCGAACGGGTTTCATCGATCATGCCGTCGTACAATGCCTGGAACCGCGGCGGCACCGAATACCGCTGTACCAACGACAAGTATTCCCTTACCGACATGCTCAAGACCGGCCTCAAATGGGACGGTTTCTGCCTCTCCGACTGGGACGCCATTCCCCGGGCCGTAGATATAAACTCTGACACCTATACCGCCGACAACGTCGGCAAAGCTCTCGCCGCGGGAATCGACATGGCGATGATCCCCCCTCATTACAATGAGACAACGCCGGGAAAAAAGATATCC
Source organism: Chitinispirillaceae bacterium (assembly GCA_016929415.1). GTDB lineage: Bacteria > Fibrobacterota > Chitinivibrionia > Chitinivibrionales > Chitinispirillaceae > JAFGNB01. Next base: position 13,205 of record JAFGIW010000093.1, read on the forward strand.
GACTATATCGCCTCACTCAGCCAATCGGTTCCCGGCACGGTTTCCGATGCCCGGCTCGATGATGCGGTCAGACGGATCCTGCGCATAAAATACCGCCTCAATATCTTCGAGAATGCCAAGTCGAATGCTTCGCTACGGGCGGAATTCGGTTCCGCCGAACACCGTGCCGTCGCACGGGAGTGCGTCCGTAAATCCATGGTGCTGCTCAAGAACGAAGGAGGTGCGCTCCCGCTTTTAAAGACCGAAAAGGTCGTCGTTGTGGGTCCGTGGGCGAAAAGCCTGGGTGCGCAGTGCGGCGGCTGGACCGTCGGATGGCAGGGCGCCGTGAACAATCCGACCGTTGTCGGCACGACCATTCTTCAGGGGCTGCAAAATCTCGGTTCAAGCAACGTGACTTACGACGAAACGGGCGACAATCTTTCTTCCTACGACAAGATCGTGCTCGTCGTCGGCGAGGCGCCGTACGCGGAAGGCCAGGGCGATCATGGCCGAACGAATCCGACATTGCCCTATCCTGATTGCCCCCAGTGCGACCTTTACAAAAACAAGGCGATGTCGATTATGCTGGCCGACTGTCCCAGTGCCGAACTTCTTGACAAGTGCTTTAACGGCGGCAAGCCGGTTATCGTCGTGCTCATTTCAGGACGTCCGATGATCATCACCTCAGAGCTTGAAAAGAGCAGAGCCTTTGTTGCCGCCTGGCTGCCCGGCTCGGAGGGCGCCGGCATCGCCGAAGTTCTTTACAAGGAGAATGGGGCAAACTTCACCGGAAAACTGACCCATATATGGCCCCGCACCTTTGAGCAGATCCCGATCAATACCGGTACCGCCTACGCTGACGACGCCAAGGGAAGCGGCGGGGAGCCGCTGTTCCCGTATGGGCATGGGTTGAGTTACTGACCGTGCATCGAAGCGGCAGATCGGCATTATGCGGCCTCTTCTCATGAAGGGGCCTTTTTTGCATCCGCCAATGCCCGCCTTCCCGGCCGGTCCTGAGAAGAAGGGGGAAACCCCTCAAACCGGGCAAAGCCGAAGGACGCGGCGGTCCGACCGGCAGGATCCGACGACAGTCGAGACACAAAAAGTGTGGAACGGACCGGTCTTCTGAAACGGGTGCAGAGGCGTCGAAGCCGCGGCACCCGTTTTTATTCACCCCTTGCAGCCATCACCGCCGCAATCATTATGATGATCCGGTTGCCGGGAAAGCGGCTGCGGGGTGCGGAACAGTTTTTCCGAAACCGGCCGCATGCCGGGCATTGAAAACAGCGGTGGTGGTCATTATTTTTTACTATTTACCGGAACTAACCACAAGGAGTCATCATGATACGACGCTGTAATCGGACACTGCTGCACTGCAGCCCGGCCCTTTTCCTTCTTCTCGCCGCATCGCTGCTGTGCTCCTGTGGAGACACCCTGTATGCGGCGTTCCTCGTTCCCGAAAATACCAGGGAACTCATGGAGGTGCGCAGCGGCGTCGAAGTGCATCTGCGGCTTACCCCCTCAAGCCTGCTCGAAGACGAGTTGTACATAGTCAACAAATCGAAGGACACGGTCTACATCAACCCGAAAGAGATCTTTTTCGCGCTTAACGGAAGGAATTTAAAGATTCCGCTCGTCGAGGATTACGACGCCGCCATCATGCAGTTTAATTCCAAGGCAACGCTGGCATGCAACGACGCGACCTTTCCCTACAAATGCGTGGATGCGATCACCAGGCGGAATAACGGGTTCAAGGGGAAAGGATTTTCCTTTTTTTCCATCAAACCCGGACAGGAGCGCAAAGGATACATCTTTTTCGATTTCCCCACGCCGCTCAAGGATTCCCCGTCCAAGGACGGATTGATGCAGGAATTTCAACGCAACTACAAGACACTGCGCGGCGCCGTCAACGTGGAACTCATCATCGGCAACAAGGTGGAGACCGTTGCTTTTCCCATTGAAATCGGGCTTTACGACAACATTAAAAAGTCGCCGTTCGACATACAATCCCTGATGCAGTGAGGAGGGTTAGAGGGTTAGAGGGTTAGAGGGCGCTGATCTGGTGCCGAAAAAATGGACACGCAGTTAACTCCCCGTCTATCTTCCTCCGTATAAGAAACCGTAGTAGGTATGATTTCAAATTATTTCTTAAGCTAAAGGCTTTGTACCGCGTGTCCCCCAGGCATCCGCAATGCCGGGCAACAAACACCCGCTGGGGGGCACGCCCGGAACGGAGTGCGGGAGAGACGGACCATGGGTGGCGGGCAATCATCTTTTTTTAGAAATATGTATTGCCGTGCATCGTCGTTACCTGCAACGAACATAGCATTACCGCACGACACCCACCGGGATCGATACGGCAACCGGTATCTCCGCACGGGTGCCCCGAACAAGTGTGACAAATAGAATGATCCTGTAAGGAATATGATATCGGTAAAATCTTACAGGGAATCAACGGGGCAATGTCTTATAGATATTCACGCTATCTTAAACGAATTAAACCGATATTCCATCAGTCATTTCTTGAAAAGGAAAAAGACCATTCCATTTTCCGGTTCTGGCAGCGTGGTGGTGGCTTTGACAGAAATCTGTTTAATGACCAAGCGATTCATGAGGGTATTCGATATATTGAAAACAATCCTGTAAGATCGAAATTGGCAATACAGAGCGATCATTATTGTTGGTCGAGTGCCTGGAGTGCCGATGAAAATGAAAAATTCAGACCGAAAATAAATAGAAGTTCCGTACCGGTTAAAATGATAAACCGGCACTGGCCGCACAGCAGCGGCGAAGCCAACTACCGGTCACACATGGTATTTTTTCAACAATACTTGACCGACCCGGCAAGCTAACAATGCAAATCAACGCGGACGCTTCGCGCCGGTTATTTGCATTGTTATGTACCTGACAGAAAGGTGGAATGATGTCGGATATCTCGTTACTACTGAACGTTGCACGCGATCTGCGATACTGCACTCTAATGTCGATGATCGGTAAAAGCGTCAAGATTACTGACCGTAAACGCATTCCCATTGAGACAACCGCGTTTGCAGATCAGTTTGTAGATGGCTGCTCGTTCGCAGGCCCGGAAAACTTATATGGTCCGATTGCAAAATATGGCATCCTCGATGTTCGTTTTACCGCACCACCGGCACTGCTTAATACCGTTACCGAAACTGGCCTACCACTGCTCTGCGAATTGGGGTTTATCCACAACGATGCACAACAACACATTGAAGAACTGGAAGGTAATCTACCCTACGGTATTGAAGAACTGCGTGATGGTATTGCAGCAAAAGAAACACACCTGATGCTGTTTCTTAGGTCTTCGAGTCTAAATATGAAAAACAAGTCCATTGTGGAGATTCGGGCACGACTCCGTGATCCAACACTCATCCGATTTCCGATCATATTCACTGTTGTGGACGCATGTGCTACCAATGCATCGTACGTATGGGTGGAGAAACACTTTTACATGTAACTCCAGGATATACAACCGTAGAATGCAGCAGACGAATAAGTCGCAACTGATTCAAAGCGTTATAGGCACTAAAAGAACGAGTAAAAGAATTGAGCCTAAAAACAAAACAGCTCAAGAACATCGCACAAACAGCCGCAGCCCATAATACCACCCGTAAAGCTACGCTACGCATTACTGCTGCACTACTGGCCCGCCGGCGAGGGGGGCGAACCGTCATCATCCCGCACGGGTGTCCTTCCGGCGGCGGGGAAAATGTATGGAGTGTACCCGGATATGCGCTCCAGGTTTCTGTTTATATTATTTTATAGGGAGTCAGCGCAAGCCCGGAAAGAGTTTTCGTTTCACCTTGAAGAGATCAGCGCTTGCCCGAAGCGGCATGACTACTCACCCGGGGAAGGCGTTCCCCTGCGCAGGGCGGTAAGCCGGACACGAACCGTAAACCAAAAAGGAAGTTATGAGAACCATAACCAGAGTAATCCTGATCCTGCTTGGGGTATGTCACGCGTCCTGCAATTTTCCCTATTCGGAGAAGCTGTTCCCCATGGAGCAATTCCTGCAGGGCGGATGGTATAGAATCGGGTCGACAGCCGATACCTGCGTCGACGTCCGTTTTCTGGGTACGCAAATGGACACAGGCACAACCATTGAGGTGTTCTTCTTCAGCGGGAATACGTGGAAGCAATACTACCGGCAGAGGGATCACATCGATCTGAGCATCTGGAGATTCCTTGCTACGGACACATCCCTGTACCGGTCTACCGATTCCATCGGCGGCCGCACCTTTGACATTGTGACGTCGGGCGATACACTGTTGATAGAGAAGAGCCCCTTTTACTTCTGGTTCTGTCGCTATCACTCATCCCGGCTACCCGGTTCCTGGCCGGACAGTATTGTGGTAATTATTCAATAGGGGAATATATAGTGAAGACCTGTTATCAATAATAAAATAAAATTCACTGTCGGTTTAATGTTTATATTTACAGCCTCGACTGATTCGTCCAAGCGCCGGTATCAGGAAAAATCATGAACATCGCCTTCTTCTCCAAGCATCTCCCCTCGAACGAGCCAAACGGCGTCTCGGTGCAGGTGCACCGGCTGGCGCAGGCGCTCGTCGCGCGGGGGCACGCCGTTACCGTCTACACCTTCAGCCCGCCGGTAGACGGCGCATCCTACCGCTGCGTCACACTGCAGCGGCACCCGGCGTCAGGTCTCTTCCGTAAATTTTCCCCGGCGCTCGCCTTCAGAGCCGTCGACACCTCGGCCTTCGACATCGTCCACTTTCACGGTGATGATTATCTCCGCGGCGGGTCGCGATGCCGCGTGCGCACCTTCTACGGGTCGGCGTTTCGGGAAGCGCTCCACGCCGGTTCGATCGGACGGTTCGCCTATCAGTCCCTTTTCTACCTCTTCGAATGGATCTCCTGCCTGAGACGCGGACGACTCGTCGCCATATCGCCGGATACAAAGCGGTATCTGCCGATGGTCAGACATTTCATCCCCTGCTGCGTCCCGCTCGATTGCTATTGTCCGCAGGGGGAGAAGAGCAGCCGGCCGTCGATCCTCTTTCTCGGCGATTTCAACAGCCGCAAGCGGGGCGCGCTGCTGCTTGACGTCTTTTCATCAACCATTCTCCCCGCCCATCCCGACTGCACCCTCACCGTGGTCGGGCCGGTTCCCTGCAGCGGCCGGAATATCATCCATGCCGGACGGCTCGATGAAAAACGACTCATCGAAGCATACCGCCGGAGCTGGATCTTCTGCATGCCGAGTTCATACGAAGGATTCGGCGTACCGATGCTTGAGGCCATGGCATGCGGAACGGTGGTGGCGGCAACGCACAATCCGGGAAGCGATACGTTGCTGCGAAATGGTGAAAACGGCGTTCTCTGCACCCCGGCCGCGCTCGGCGCTGAACTGCTGCGGCTTATTGCCCATAGTGAAGAACGTCGCTCGCTCGCTTCGGCGGGTTTGCGTTTCGTCGCGTCATATGATAGCGGATGTATCGCGCAGCGGTATGAAGAACTTTACCGTAAAATCGCGAGCGGGCCCTTACCGTAAAAACGTCATTTCAATAAAGTGGGTAACTACTTCGACAATGGCTCCGGTCAGAAAGACCGCTATCGCGCTTCCCGCAGCGATCAGCACCCTCAGGTACAGGTTGGGCATGACTATTTTCCTGACAGCGGTTGCCACCTCCTCCATCGACTGGTAGCGCCGCTCCCTTATGCGGGCCATCATTTTACGGATGAGGCGGACGGTCTTTTCCGAAACCGCCGGATTATACCGGCGGGGGGAGGTCCAGGAGCCGACCAGATGCTTGGTGAGAACCTCTTCGGCATTTTTACCGGTGTAGACCGTCCTGCCGGTCAGCATATAATAGAGTGTCGCTCCGAGCGAATAGATATCCGACCTTCCGTCGATATCGCGCGCGCCCTCCACCTGTTCCGGCGACGAAAAATGGACGGACCCCACCATGAAACCCTCCTGGGTAAGGGTCATGTGGTCGTCGTCCTGATGCATGACCACACCGAAATCGGTGACCTTCGGGGTATGCCGTTCATCGAGAAGGATGTTTTCCGGTTTGATGTCGCGATGGATGACGTTGTTTGCATGGGAAAACGCAAGCGCCCGGGCGATCTTTTCGGTTATCGACAGCGCTTCACGTTCGTCAAGATGCTTTTTCTGCGCCACCAGCTGCGCGAGCGACGGCCCTTCCACCAGCTCCATGGCGAAATAGTACCGGCGGCCCGCCTTTCCGGCATCGTACAGGGTGACTATATTCGGGAAAGTAAGCTTGGCAAGCGCCCGTACCTCCTGAAAAAAGCGTGTGATCGTGGTGCCCTCTTTGCTGAACTGTGAATTGAGCACCTTGAGCGCGACCTTCCGTCCGGTAAATTCATGGACCGCCTCGTAGACCTTGCCCATTCCCCCTTTGCCGATCAGTCGCTGAAGCCGGTACCCGCCGAAAAGATCCCCGGTCTCTCCCAGACGGAGGATCTCCGAAAGCTCCTGTATCTTTTCGTCGTTTAGGAGCCCCTGTTTGACGAGGACTTCCTCGATCGAAGACTCCAGTCCGATGCGTTTGCTTTTCTTCACCAGCTCCTTGCACTGGTCGTACTGCTTATCGGAAATCAGCTTGCGCTCGACAGCCAGTTTGATGATCGGTGTCTCGTAACGGGTTTTTTCATTCATATTGATAAAACTACCATTGTTTTTTCACGCGAGCCACAGTAACAAGGATCTTTCAATATATAATTCGAACAACACCGAAGGCAGCAAGGTTTTTCAGTAACCGTGAGCCGGGAGTCGGAAATCCGAAGGAAGAAAGATGTAACCCCTTGATTTGTAATCAGAATAGAGGTCTTATCTTTAGAAAATAAGGCGCCGTATCGCAATCCTTTCACAGCTCTTTCTCCTGACTTCCGACTCCCGGCGCCCGACTCTGTGCAATTTTTCTTTGACACCCCCCCCGGGCACATTTTATCTTATCTTCCAATGCAACATCAACACCCTCTATTCGTAGTTTCTATTGAATAAGGGATGAATACATCTTGGGAACGAGGGGGGCATATGCATTCAAAGAATCCTTCTCAGGCGACATTGGAGAATGTCCGAAAGGTTTCACCGCCGCACAAAGCGAATGGCTTCGTTGATGCAGTCCTTATCAACCCGCCCAATCTCTCGCTTTATCTGAAATTGCAGAACCTGCTCAATTATTTTGTTGATTGCATGAATAATCTGACTGCGATGCCGGAGAATCATACGGAATGTGCCGCACATCTCACCCGTTGTATCGAATATATCAGTGAACTTGATATTACCCGTCCTCCGTTATTCGATGAGGAGCTGGTGAAGATGCTGGAGGAATTCATTGAAGATGCACACAAATTTCAGAACCTTCTCCTCGCTTCCAGCGAGTCGGCGGCGACCAGAAGCGCCGACCAGTCGGCAGCGGTTCTTTTAACCGCAAAAGCGTCGCACCTGCAGTGGCTCTCCGTCTGTATCCTTGAAGATTTGAAAAAGGTTCATTCCCGTTCCTGATCGTTTACAGCTTAAACCGTTCTCTGCCGCTATGACCGCCGGCCCTTCAACATCGCGTGTTCCGTTTTTCACATGGTGATGGCAGTCCCCGATATCACGCTTCTCTGCGTCGGTGCCGTGAAGGACCGTCATTGTGCGGCGCTCGTCGATATGTATCTCAAGCGGCTGCGGCACGAAGCGCGTATCGAGATCAGGGAAATCGGCGACGGCAATCGGCATACCGAAGGGGAACGCATCGCAGGATTGCTCGACAGGATTGACGGCCGTTCGTTTGCCTTGAGTGAAGATGGGCGCGTCCTTACTTCCCGTCGGTTCGCCTCCCGTCTCGAAACCATCAACCGGAAAATCATCTTTATCGTCGGCGGTCCCGACGGGTTAAGCGAACGGATAAAAAAGCGGGCGGATGAAGTGCTGTCGCTCTCCCCCCTGACCTTCACACATGAAATCGCCCGCCTGCTGCTTGTCGAACAGATCTACCGCGCCTGTTCGATCCTTCACCATCGCCGCTACCATAGAGGGTGATGCCGTGCAGACCGTCCGGAGGCGAGGCGAAACATCCATGACCGGACGCACCGTGCCGGCAATGCTCGATTTTCTTTCACCCCTTTCGCTGCTGCCGGGCATGGGGCCGAAACGCATCGCCGCCTTACGGGAGGCGGGAACGGAAACGGTCGGAGACCTGCTCTACCGTTTTCCCCTTCGCTACCTCGACCGATCGATCGTTACCCCTCTCAAGGCAGCCGGCGACTTCCTCGACCGCAGCTGTACGGTAAACGGGGTCATCGAAACCGTACGGGTCGAACGGGGACGTAAATCCCGTTTGCGCGCCCTTCTGTCCGACGGAACCGGTTCGCTCGAACTGCTCTGGTTCCACGGTATTCCCTACTGCCGTCAATCCATCCGCAAAGGGGTGCGGATGATCGCCACCGGGAAAATTACCCGGTTCACCGTTTTCCAGATGGTGCATCCGGTCATTGAAGTCATCGCGGCGGATGCCGCCGCGGTAATACCGGTCCTCCCCCTGTATGGATTGACCTGCGCGATGCGTGATGCCGGTATCGGGCAGCAGTTCATGCGCAAAACCGTGCAATGGATATTAAAAAACTGCAAACATTACCCGCAGTCACTTCCCGAACCGATCGAATCACGCCACGCCTTTCCGCCGCTCGCAGCCTGTCTTCACGAGCTCCATTTTCCCACCGTCGGCACCGCGTCCGGGCCGTTCCGTGAGCGGCTTCGTTTCGAGGAACTCTATCAGCTCGCGCTGACGCTCCATTTCAGCCGGAGGAAATTTCTCCTGCCGGGCAGGCCGCTCTGCGCGGGGCAGCTCCGGGAACGGTTTCTGCGGCGGCTCCCGTTCACATTGACAGATGATCAGGCGGGCGCGATCGACACGCTCCTCGGCGATATCGCCGCCCCGAGGCGGATGCACCGGCTGCTTCAGGGCGACGTCGGATCGGGAAAGACCGTCGTCGCCTTTTTCGCCGCGCTTCCCGCACTAAACGAAGGCCTTCAGGCGGTCTGGATGACCCCCACCGAAGTACTCGCCCGGCAGACATGGCGGAAACTTGACGAATGGCTGCGTCCTCTCGGGTACGGCGCCGACCTGCTCACCTCCGCGACGGGAGGAGGCGGGAACGATCTGGAACTTCGGCGGCGGATCGCCTCAGGCGAGGCCCGTTGTATCGTGGGAACCCACGCCCTCCTGCAGCCGTCAGTATCGTTTCACGCGGCGGGAATTTTCATTATTGACGAACAGCACCGCTTCGGCGCGCGGCAGCGCCTCATGCTCCACGAAAAAGACCGGAGCGCCGATGTCCTTCTGATGTCGGCGACGCCCATCCCCCGGACTCTCGCTCAGACGCTCTACGGCGACCTGGATATCGTCACCATCCGTTCGCTTCCTCCCGGCCGTCAACCGGTCGCGACGCACCTGGTGCCCGACGATAAACGAGCCGCCATGGAACGATTCATCAGGGAACATATCGCTTCCGGAGCGCAGTGCTTCTACATCGTTCCACGAATCGAAAAAGAGGAAAGCGAGGACGAGACGGCAGCGCCGCTGCACGACCTCGAAACCACGTTCGCCGCTCTAACCCGCGGCGCCTTCCATGACCTGCCCGCGGCCTTTATCCACGGAAAACTTGACGGCGAGGCAAAGGAGCGCGTTCTCGACGATTTTACCCGCGGAAAAACGGTATTCCTTGTAGCGACATCGGTCATCGAGGTAGGGATCGATGTCCCGGCCGCGTCAGTGATCGTCATTGAAAACAGCGAACGGTTCGGCCTTGCACAGTTGCACCAGCTTCGCGGAAGGGTCGGCCGGGGTAAAGAAAAATCATACTGTTTTCTGCTCACCCCCGGTTCCGTCGATGCGGGAACCGGGCAACGGCTAAAATCATTCTGCAGGGAGCATGACGGCTTTGCCGTAGCGGAACTCGATCTCCATAACCGCGGCCCGGGTGAGGTAACCGGTTACAGGCAATCAGGATGGGACAATCTGCTGATTGCCGATATTCTGCATGACGCACAACTTTTTTCGGAGATCCGTAGCGAAATCGAGAACTATTTATTTGAGCATTCCGGGAAATAAACAATTATATTTATAATGATTTTATTTGATTCATGCCAGTTACAATCATGTATATTATACCATCATTTTTATCTACCCGAGCTACTCATCGGGATTATTAACCTCTGCAGGCCTATAGGGGTATGATCGCTCTAATCATCGTTGTATCGCTTTATGTCCTCTGCTCTTTAGTTCTTCTGGCGTACGGTGTTCAATGCTACATCTTAACCTATCTTTTCCTCAGGAAACGAAAAGAGAAAATCGCTTCCCAGCGTGAAAGGATGAAATACTTTTCATCGATTTCCGATGAGAGTAACTATCCCAAAGTGGTTACGCAACTTCCAATGTACAATGAAAAATCGGTAGCGTCAAGAGTTATTCATGCCGTCGCAGCAATGGACTACCCCCGCTCACGTCATGAAATTCAGGTCCTCGATGACAGTACCGATGAAACCATCGGTTACGTCGAAAGTACAGTCAAAGAGCTCATACAGCAGGGCATAAGGATTTCGGTAATCCGGCGATCCGACCGTACGGGTTTTAAAGCCGGGGCCCTGCAGAACGGTCTCAAGTACACTGATGCGGAGTTTATCGCCATTTTTGATGCCGATTTCGTTCCTCCTGTCGATTTCCTTAAAAAATCAATCGCTTTTTTTATCGATCGTCCCAATGTCGGTCTTGTGCAGGGGCGGTGGACTCATCTTAATAGAAAAGCCTCACTTATTACCCGCGGTCAGGCTATGGGTATCGACGGCCATTTTATGATTGAACAGGCTGCACGCAGTTGGAATGGCCTTTTTATGAATTTCAACGGTACAGCGGGTGTTTTTCGCCGGCAGGCAATCGAGACCTCGGGCGGCTGGCAGCATGATACCCTTACCGAAGACATGGACCTTTCATATCGTATGCAACTGGCCGACTGGGAAACCGAATATGTACCCGATCTGCAGGTCCCCGCCGAAATACCCGAAGATATCAATGCATTTAAAAATCAGCAGTTCCGGTGGGCAAAAGGTTCCATCCAGACAGCGATTAAAATAATTCCCCTTCTGAGAAAAAAGAAGGTGCCTGCTTTCAAATTGATACAGGCGATAATGCATCTCACTCATTATATGGTACATCCTCTCATGCTGCTTCTGGCGCTTCTCACCATGCCGGTTCTCTACTATGTGAAAGTTTTCCTTCCGCCCGTGTGGTTTGCCGTGGTCGTGTTCTGCATGATTCTTGCGACCAGCGGACCTTCAACTATGTATATAGTTTCTCAATATTATATTGGTAACACGATCCTCAAACAATTAATGCTTATTCCCGCCATGATGCTTATTGGAACCGGTTTGGCAGTCAATAATGGGAAAGCGGTTCTCGAAGCGTTGCTCAACCTGAAATCGCCCTTCAATCGGACACCGAAAAAGGGAGAGATGAAAGGTAAATTAAGTTACCGACCTATTAAAGACCTCACCTGCGTTGTTGAATTGCTGCTCGGTATCTACTGTCTGGCCAGCTTCCAGATGTTCCTTGGATTCACCAATTTCCTGGTCAGCCCGTTTCTGATGCTTTACGCCTCGGGGTTCCTCTTTGTGGGCATCATTTCAATTATCCATTTCAAGCGGCCGGAATTCATCGATATCAAGCTAAAGTTGCCAACGGTTGAAAAATGAAGATCGGCCTTTTCGGCCTGCCGCAATCGGGGAAGACCACTCTTTTTAACGCCCTGACCGGTTCAAACGCCGCGATGAATGCCTACGCGCCCAAAGTGGAACCGAATATCGCCATGGTTAAAGTGCTCGATCAACGGATCGACCGCCTGTCTGTCATGTATTCCCCAAAGAAAACCGTTTACGCAGCCATCGAGATTGTGGACGTAGTCGGAATCACCCAGGATGCGCTCCGGCAGGAGACTTTCTCCGGTGAAATGATGCGTGTCATCAGGAATACCGACGCGCTCGCCATTGTGCTGCGGGGATTCCCAAACCATATCGACGGTGAAGCGACCATCGAGGCGGATCTCCGTAAAATCGAAGATGAACTGCTTCTCTCCGACCTTATCGTCCTTGAAAAACGGCTGGAAAAAATCCGTGAAGGACACAAAAAGGGGAAAAAAACCGACCAGTCGCAAACCGAGGAACAGCTCCTCAAACGGATTGTCGAGCAGCTCAACAGCAATCTTCCTCTTCGTGAACTCGAACTGACGCCCTCCGAGCAGCAGATCGTCAGGGGCTTCCAGCTTTTTACGCTGAAACCCGCTTTTGCTATTCTCAATACCGACGAGGCACATTTCGGCAAGCATCAGACAATCATTGAAACAATCGGACGCCGTTACTCCGCCGTTGAATTCGCCGGTAACTTCGAGATGGAGCTCTCAAGGCTTGACGCTGAAGAAGCGCGCCTCTTCATGGATGACATGGGCATTTCCGAATCCGCACGTGAAAAACTCTCAAAGCTGGCATACGACATTCTCGGCTATATCAGCTTTTTTACCGTCGGCCCCGACGAAGTGCGCGCATGGAATATTGCAAAGGGTTCGACTGCGGTGATTGCCGCCGGTACGATACACTCCGACCTGGCACGCGGTTTTATTGCCGCCGAGTGTTTTTCCTACGGTGATCTGATGGAGCTGGGTTCCGAAAAGGTAATCAAGGAAAAGGGCAGGTTCCATCTGGTCGGCAAAGAGTATATCGTCCGGGATGGCGATATTCTCAGCATCAGATTCAATGTCTGATTGTTTCAAATTCAAACGTTTATACGCTTCATATTGCAATAACGGCCCGACTCTCTGGTTCAATTTCGAGTCAAACGTCATTTATTCCCTGGCATGATTTTCGCATTATTTATGTAACCAAAAATTACGAGTACAAATCTCTTTCAGGAGGAGTCATCATGGGTAAAATCATCGGAATAGATTTAGGAACCACCAATTCATGCGTTTCGGTCATGGAAGGCGGCAAACCGGTTGTTATCTCGAACTCCGAAGGCGGGCGCACCACGCCGTCAATTGTCGGATTTTCCAAATCAGGCGACCGGCTGGTCGGAGCGATCGCAAAACGTCAAGCTATTACCAACCCTGAAAACACCATTTATTCCATTAAACGATTTATGGGACGTCGGCATAAAGAGGTTGAGTCAGAAGAGAAGCGGGTTCCCTACAATGTCGTCGGCGCTCCCGAAGAACCGGTTAAAGTCCGCATCGATAATAAAGATTATACCCCTCCTGAAATCTCCGCAATCATATTGCAGTACATGAAAAAAGCCGCTGAAGATTATTTGGGCGAAACGGTCACGGAAGCGGTGATCACCGTGCCGGCCTATTTTAACGATGCGCAGCGGCAGGCTACAAAAGACGCGGGGCGGATTGCGGGTCTCGATGTCAAACGGATCATCAACGAACCGACCGCCGCATCCCTTGCCTACGGGCTTGACAAAAAGAAAAACGAAAAGATCGCCGTGTACGACCTGGGAGGCGGAACGTTCGATATCTCCATTCTTGAAATCGGGGATGGTGTTTTTGAAGTGAAGTCGACTAATGGTGACACCCACCTCGGCGGCGACGATTTCGACCGTGTTCTTATCGATTATATCGCCGACGATTTCAAGGTGAACAACAGTATTGATCTGCGCAATGATCGAATGGCGCTGCAACGGCTTAAAGAGGCTGCCGAAAAGGCGAAAATCGAGCTTTCATCGGCAATGCAGGCAAACATCAACCTTCCTTTCATTACTGCCGATGCAAGTGGTCCGCGACATCTCGATATGACCCTCTCACGGGCGAAATTCGAACAGCTTGTTTCAGACCTTGTCGACCGGACAACCGAGCCGTGTCGTAAAGCCATCAGCGATGCCCGCATGTCGGCCAAGGATATCGATGAGGTCATTCTTGTGGGAGGCGCCACGCGCATGCCCTCCGTACAGAAAAAAGTTGAGGAGATCTTCGGTAACGTACCCAATAAGAGTGTCAACCCCGACGAGGTGGTGGCAGTCGGTGCCGCGATCCAGGGCGCAATTTTAAGCGGCGATCAGAGCGTGAAGGATGTGCTCCTTCTCGATGTAACCCCGCTTTCGCTCGGTATCGAGACGCTCGGCGGCGTGATGACCAAACTTATCGAACGCAACACGACGATTCCGACCAAAAAGAGCCAGATTTTTTCGACCGCTTCCGACAACCAGACTGCGGTTACCATCATGGTGTATCAGGGTGAGCGGGAAATGGCGGCCCACAACCGTCTTCTCGGTAAATTCGACCTGATCGGTATCCCCACGGCACCGCGCGGGGTTCCTCAGATCGAAGTCACTTTCGATATCGACGCAAACGGCATCCTCAATGTCAACGCAAAAGATATGGGTACCGGCAAGCAGCAGCAGATCCGCATCGAATCGTCAAGCGGGCTCTCCGAAAGCGAAATTCAGAAGATGGTAAAAGATGCGGAAATGAATTCTGAAAAGGACAAGGTCGAAAAGGAGCGTATCGAAGTCAAGAACCAGGCCGACCAAGCAATTTTCCAGACCGAAAAAACCCTCAAAGAACTTGAAGGTAAAATATCGGAAAACGATAAATCGGAAATCGAACGCGCGCTGAACGATCTTAAGGAGAAAGTGAAGGGCGATAATGTCGAAGCGATCAAGGCGAGTATGGATGCGCTCATGAAAGCGTCGCACACCATGGCCGAAGCGATATACAAAAACACCGGCGCGCAGACAGGTCCGCAAGGCGGCCCGGACGGCGGAAATCCGTTTGCAGGAGAAGGCGCGGGCGCGGGTCCGGGTCCGGGTCCGCAACCGCAGCAGGAACCGCCGAAAGAGAAGGG
>JAFGIW010000094.1 GCA_016929415.1 Chitinispirillaceae bacterium
AAAAAGTATGCCTGAAAGGAATGGCAGTAATAGGGCCCCTATGGGGCCAGGCGGACTACCGGCTATGCCGGTAGGTCCCGATTTATAAATTGTATCGTTACTATTAATTGCCTTTGTACGGGCATTACAGAATAACGCAGCATCAAACCAGTTGATTGAATATGCTGGATAATTAACACCTAATCCTACAGCATCACGCCATTCTGGCTTTACATAATTAGGATACGTTACTGACATAAGAGAATCGTATTGTTTTTGTGTCACCTCCGTCGTATCCATCCAAAAAGCATAGGTTAAAGTAACATGGTGAACAGAATCATATATTCCAGCAGCCGGTATTTCCTCTCCCATATCAAATTCACCCTTTGGAATTAACTTCATCCCTCTCGGTTTCACCGTCAATGTCGCTTCACCGCTCAGCCTGTCCCCTCCGGAGTTGCTCACTTTGCACCGGTATACCCCGTTATCCGATAGCTTCGTTACTGTAATAGTAAACGTTGCAGCGGTTTCGCCCGTAATGGGGCTTCCATCCTTCTGCCATTCATAGGTAAGATTCGTTCCCGTTGCGGCAACCGTCAGGGTTGCGCTGCTTCCGAGAAATACAGTGGCATTTTGGGGACTGGAGGTGATCGTGGGCGCTATCAGGTTGACCGTCAACACCGCCTCATTGCTTGTTACATTTCCGGCGGCATTCGTAATGATACAGCGGAACCGGTCATTATTATTATCCGCGGCAGCCGTTATTGAGAAAGTTGCGGTAGTTTTGCCGCTGATATTTGATTCATTCCGCTGCCATTGATAAGAGAGCGGGAGAGTGCCGGTTGCTTCAACAGTAAATGTTGCAGTTTCACCTTCGGTAACCGTCTTGTCCTCCGGCTGCCCCGTCATCACCGGCTTCAACCTCACGGTTATCTTCGCAGTATCCGATTGCCTCGCATTCCCCACGCCGTTGCTCACCGTCACATAATAATTTCCCGAATCCGCACCGGTAACCGCTGCTTTGCTGTATGATGTGCCGGTTTCATTGGTGATTAGGGTCCCGTTTTTATACCATTGATACGTGGGGGTGGGCGTTCCGGTTGCCGTTACCGTGAGGGTAAGCGCGCTTCCTTCATTGATTATCGCATCATCCGGGGAATCGGTAATGACCGGAGCCACTCCTGCGGTAGTAAATGACCTGACATTCGACCTTACGGTATCCGGATAAACTTTCGTATACGCGATCACCTGCCAGTAATACTTCGTATACGCTTCGAGATCGTCGCCTGAGGGTATCGTGACGGTTTTGGTTTTCACCTCAGGCGTCTTCGCGTTGAGACTGGTTTCGCCGGTCCCGTAGATGACCCTGTAGTACACCGTATCTCCGTCGCTGTCGTCGCCGCCGGTCCAGGTGAAAACGGTCAGCGGCGCGATGCCGGTCGCGTTGTTTGTCGGAGCTGTTGATGTCACTTCAGACGGGGGAGTATTGTAATTGAGGATGATTTCAATCGAGCCCTGGTTGCGGCCCGAGGATTTATCGACCGCGTAAATCACGATGCGGTTGGCGTGGGGCGGTGCGGTGAGGGCGCCGGTGAAGGTGTAACTGTCGTTGGTTCCGGCATCCACTTTCCCTTTCGCGGTCCCGTTGAGCGTCCACCAGACGCTGTCGACGTTGTTGTCGTCTTTGACTTCATAGACCAGGGTGAACGCGGCCGAGGGGGAGATCGAGTCGGAAGCGGGTCCGCTCAGATACCTGATGAGCGGTGCGGTATTGTCCTCTATGGTAGGGTCATGTCTGATGCAGAAAACGATCGAATCCCGGTTGTTGCTGCTTGACGCATCGATGGCGATGAATTTGACATTGTTGCAGGAACCGGCGGACAGTCCGGTCACGGTCGCCGAGTAGACGGAGTCCGCGCCGCTTACCTCGAAGGCGCCGCTTCCCATCGAGCAGGTGACCGATGCGATACCTGATGCGTCGGTCACAATGGCCGAAACCGCGGTCGATGAGGAGCTGATAATCGCGCTGTCGCGTCCGGGGTTCTTGAGGGTGATTGCCGGTGGGGTATGATCGAGCATCGTAGGATCGTAGTAGATGAAAAAGACAATCGAGTCGCTGTTGCCCGCTTCGTCGGCGGCAATGAATCCGATGCGGTTATAACTCTTCGCCGTGAGTCCGGTCACCGTCGCGGAGTAGACGGAGTCCGGTGCATCAACCGCAAAAGTGCCGCCGTCCATGGAGCAGGTGACCGTTGCGATACCAAAGGCATCCGTGGCCACCACCGATACCGCGGTCGATGAGGAACCGACGGTCGTACTGTCGCTGTCGGGGGTGTGGCGGATCATGGTCGGTGGGGTGGTGTCGGCCGCGGAGGTGTCAGCCTTGACGGTAAGGAGAAGTTTCAGCGTATCGACCGCCCCTTTATTGTCGGCCGCTACGATGCTTACAGTAAAGGCGCCGCTTAGGCCGGTCGCGGGAAGATAGCGGTAGGTGTTACCGATGATGGTGTCACCATCCGGGGTGCCTGCGGCGAGGGCAAAGGTTAACGCGTCATCGTCGGGATCGGTGCAACTGTCGGCGAGAGCGAGCTCGAGCGGCTCGGCGGGTGCAATAGCGATCGATACGGTTCTGTTTTTCCATTAGGGCGGATTGTTCACGTGTTCGACGGTCACATTGAGAATAGCCGTATCTAAAGCGCTTTGCGGGGGGATGCCGTTGTCGGTGACTGTAAAAATCACGGTGTCGCTGCCGATGAAATCAGCGGGAATGTGCCGGATGAACAGCGTATCCCCGAACATTTCCGAGCCTTCGGGTCGGCCTGAAATTTCAAGTTTGAGCGTCTGCCCGGTGTCGCTGTCGCTGATTCTTATTGAAAGCGAGCAGATTTCAGCGGGTTGGAGGTTCAGTTTCCCGGTGACGGAGATCAGGGGAGCGTGGTTGACCGGGAGCGCACGTTCGTGGATAATGACGGTTGCCTCTTTGTGTAAAACTTTGCCGAAAGTGGTGACAGCCTGAATCGACATATTCTTGACCCCGGCATCAAGGAAGGCGATCAATATCCAGACAGTGTCGAATGAATATTCCGTGGAAAACGTATCGATTGTTTCATCCAGCAATACCTCTTTTTCCAGGGAAGTCACTTTTACCGTGAGCGTGGCGATATTTTCGGGAAGAAAACAGACCGCGCCGATGCGAAGCTGCTTTCCAACCGAATCCTCGATGGAGAAGGCGTCTCGTTCCAGCAGCGATGATTCGAGAAGAATGTCGAGCGACGTCTTTTCCGGAGCCTGCGGATTGTCCGGCAGTATACACCCGACGATCATTGAAAGGGAGACAAGCAGCGACACCACAATGAGCGGAAAAGCGGCTTTTTTCGATATAACGGCATTACTCCTTGAAGAAATTCGATATGTGACGCGGTTCCGGCAGCCGGAAACGAAACAGCAGTTCAATGAACGGAAATCCCCCGACGACCGGCATGGCAGTCCGTTTGACGGGATGACCGTTATGTAGTGATAAAATAATCGATTGGAAACGGAAAAGATGTGATGGGGGTCACATTTTGGAATCTTTTTTACTCAACGACTCTTCAGGCCCGGCCGCCGATTCCCCCGAAAAGTATAGGTGAACAATATCCCGCCATCCGCACATACCACGGTGATCTGCGTTGCGAAGCTTTTTCTATT
This sequence comes from Chitinispirillaceae bacterium, assembly GCA_016929415.1. Classification (GTDB taxonomy): domain Bacteria; phylum Fibrobacterota; class Chitinivibrionia; order Chitinivibrionales; family Chitinispirillaceae; genus JAFGNB01. The sequence goes on from JAFGIW010000094.1 coordinate 3,667, forward strand.
TTACCGTTGAATTCATCGTCGAACGCCCATCTCGCGGGATTGTCGCGGATGTAGTGACGGATCAGATATAATCCCTTATTGTGCGGCCGACACTGCAGTGCCGGAATCGGGAAGGGCGGGACCGGCGTTTTATTGTTTACCACTTTTCAGGTAATAACAAAGTATACCCGGTTCTGAAACTGAAGTACAGGAGACATGGTGGTTTGTTTTGGTTGTTACGCGGGTTAAGGGCGCCAGTGCGAAAACGTTTCCCCTAGTCCAAGCGACCATAAGCCGCAAGGCCGAGTGCGGCTTTGCGAACGATGCATAATTTGTGTGTTGTTTTTTGTTTGGCAACCCTTGGTTTTATTAACTTGCCATTATTGTTTTTCCTATTATTGCCTCCGAGTTACAATAAATAAAAAGCAGTTGTCTATGGTTTTAATTTGTCATAAAACCGTTCAAATGATTCAGATTTTATCACCTTGATCAGATCGGAAATTTGTTGGGCAATGTCTCCGGCATCTTGATAATCGATATATTTACGAGAATTACCCAATTCTTGATTGAAAATTTTTGATATGACGGCCTTTGGATTTTTAACTAAGTCCGGCTTCTTATACTTTTTTATTCGACGAACCGGGTGTGGATGTTTTTTGTCGGCGATAAATTTTTTAAGTGCGCGATCATCGGCCAAAAGCCAGGATTCAAGTTCTTCATGGATACAAACTAGTGCAACCTTCGAAACAGAAACACCGGCTGCTCTAAGTGAACTAAAAATTTCTTCCCGGTCATCATGGAGGCAAACACCACCTTCACGCCAGGGTGGATAGAGATCCCATATAATAAGTACTTTTTTGCATGATTCCAGAAGAAGTTTTGCCGTGGGACCGCAATATTGCCGGAGATTTCCCGCATTATCCAACGAACGCGTCACCATTTCAATTTCCGGATCAATAAGGTGAACCAAATGGCGGCATACCTTTATATCCGGTCCTTCACGGCCGCATTCGAAAATAAAACCGATTTTCCGCATATTACTTCCTTGTCAAAGCGCCCATGGTATAGAGGCGACCGGGTGAAAACTCTTTTGACCAGGAATCAAGAGCGGTATGTGAACCTGGGCGGACAAACTGTGGAGAACCATTTTCGTCACGCTCTACGACAATAATCTGCGAAAGATGAAACAAATCAAGCAGGTAAGGAGAATGAGTTGTGATGATTATCTGGCCTTTACCTGTTTGAATAAAAATGCGAAATTCCTCAACAAGCAATTGCAGCGTGCGGGGATCAAGGCCGTTTTCAAGTTCTTCTATGACAATTACTGACGGCGGTTTCGGATGCCGCAAAACTGCGAGCAGCGCAAGAATTCTCATTGTTCCCGTTGAAAGCAACCAGCCGGGAAGCTTGGTGGTAACGCCTTTTTCAATAAGCGTCAGATAGACCTTTCTTTCAAGTTCCGATGTTATTCTCGTTTCAAGGTCATCGGCATACGGGAGCACGACCTTCAAGGCTTCGATAATCGCGTGATATGTCTGGTGATCCGTTTCACTATTGAAAATTGAAAGCAGAAATTCCGCGATGTTCGAACCATCTCTTTTCAATAGGATTTCACCGGAAGCGCGATTCTGGAGAATCGGTTCAGTCATCGAACGGGGTTCGAGATGGATAAATTGCCAATTGGTAATATAACGGGATAATCGGTCGTCCAAGACACGGCCGGGTTTGATTCTTAAGGGAACAGGCGTTAAAGGTTGTTTTCCGAAACCGGCGCTATAATCCGTTATGTTAATTTCATTCAGATTTTCCGCTTTCGGGGCGACGGCGAGGTGGTGCCGATGATGCTCTGTGAATGAAAATCCCTCAACAAGAAATTCCATTTTACCTGGAATGTTGCCGTTTTTCCGGGGTGCGGCAAAACGTTGCACCTGGTTCCAGATATTCTCATAGCCATGCCAGGGTGCCATCGCTTCATCGACACCTTCCATGATGATATGCTGAAACGATTCAAGGCCTTCTACAATACTGCTCTTGCCGGAACCGTTATTTCCTATAAAAACCGTAATGGGAGTAAACTTGATCGTTTTGCTGTCGCGAACGGCTTTGAAATTTTGAAGACGGAAGGATCGCAAGGGCAATGTCGACGATTTGAGAAGGTTTGATTTCATAATTCACCGCCGGTCTGTTTGGCAAATTCATTTTCAAGTTCATAACGGATCTTTAATTTGTTAAGTTCAGTTTTATAAGGCAATCTCTCATCTTTTTGCAACCTGCCTATAATAATACCGGGAGCAATTACCGTTTCATCAGCAAGTTTTCTGATGGATTCGCGGGAAATTTGAGGGTTCTGCATAATAAATGAGCTGTATGTTTTGGGCGGAATAAGAAAATCCGCGGCAAATGTATTTGCCTCTTCTTCTTGATCAGAACCGGAGAGCGAATAGCTGTCGATAATAATATCCTTCTTGCCATGAAGTAGAACATGCCCGGCCTCGTGGAAAAAGGTAAACCAGAAATGATCATTGCTCTTATAGCGAAGACTAAGCATTATGACGGCCTTTTCGTTATTCAACCAGAATGTCGCCCCACTTAACCGGGTCTTCGGAAATTCCTGCACAAACGCAATCGCTATGCCGGCATCGGCACACAATTGTTTTATTTTAGGTTCAAAAACCGCCGGCTCTTGAGTAGTAAGTGTACGAATTTTCTGAAGATTTTTTTTGAATGTTTCCTTATCAAATGGCCGGGTTTGCGCAGACATTGCAATTCGTTCACCGATCTTGAGCCAGCACGATACTGCCTCAATAGAGCAGGAAAACGCCCCAGACTGCCGATATCGCACCGCAAGAGAATTAACGTAGGATTCCCAGGATGGAATTGTTCCGATATTGAAAAAATCCAACAATGACGCAAATACTCTCAGCTTATCAGTCGTTTTTACAATGAACCCGCGATTCTGTAGTTCCTTGAGCGGAAATCTCTCGACCCATTTGATTTTTTTCTGCATCTCCAGTTTTTCTTCTTCACGACGCATGAAAAGATCATAGTTGGAATTCAAGTTCAGCCATAATTGAGCCTGAACATCAAGAACGCGTTCAAGACGGATCGCGGTTTCCGGCAATACCGGAGATTTGCCGTGCAGAATCTGGCTCAAATGTTTTTCAGATATTCCAATCCGCTGTGCGAGATCGTTTTTTTTCAGACCGCGCGCTTCAAGCGTTTCCGCAATAATTTCACCCGGATGAACGGCATAATCAGGGGCGTATCGTGTTTTTGTGCTCCCCATCAGTGGTAATCCTCCACATCTATTATTTTTATCGATTGAATATTTCTCAAGTCAAGGCCGCCGTCCGGTTTCCTTGGCAGCGGATGCTGCTCCGGTTTGAATGTCAGACGGTACGGATGTGTGAGATCAACGGCGAACTCGCCTTTTCGCGCTCCGCTCACCTCGTGTCTGCGTTCAGGCTTCTGAAATGAGACATGCTCAAGGTTACCCGCAGCCGCAAGAACCGCCATTCGCCGCTTAATTACCTTTGCCATCTCTTTACCGTAAGCTTTTACAAGTTCCCGCTCGCTGTTGAATGTCTTTTCCAGTTTGCACGTTTGGAAGGTAATGTCCATAGATGATGATATAATATACTATCTTTACCTGCAAGGTAAATAATATTGTTCATTTAAAACAATTTGGACGTTACCTGAATAATCCACTATTTTTTGATTCCAGACCGCGCGATGTCCCGGTATTCGTTCAAACATGCCATGCGGACGGGATCGGGGAGCTTGAGGGCGTCGAGGCGGGATTGGAAGGCGAGCTTCAATTTGCCATTATTTCCTGATTTCCAGAATATAATAGTGGAATTTCTCTTCCCAGATGATTTTCTCTGTCCACGGCCCATGCCGCAGGATTATCCCGGATATAGTGCCGGATAAAATAAAACGATTTTGCATCCCTGATGATATGGTCGTAATAATTGCGTTGCCAGACGATGAAATCCGGTGATTTGTCATGGAACCGTTTTGTCACCCCGATTTTAAATCCCCGGACAATCGAACCCACGGTTTTCGACGTTCCGCATATACGGTGCGGGTTTGGCATCCGTAGGGGCGAATGGTTATTCGCCCCATTGTCAACAACGCCGCCGTCCACCGGATTACCGGGCGAATGATTTTGGCGTGGCATGTGTATTTTTTGTAGGGGCGAATGATTATTCGCCCCTACGGAATGTTGACGAATACCAATTTGAATAATTCCATGCAAATGGTTCGGTATGATTACAAATTCGTCCAATGTCGCCATCGGATAATGTTTCGGTATTTCCAGCCAGCATTGACGAACCATTTCACCAACAGAATTTAATTGCATGATTCCGTTGATAACATTTCCGAACAGTAGGGGCGAATGATTATTCGCCCCTACATGTCGGTCGCGAACGCAAATGGTAATGAAATACGCGCCCGGTTGCGAATAATCATATCCCCGCAACCGGATTGACCGGCGGTTGTGATATCCGGTGAATTGGTTGTGAACCCCGGAGGACATTTTATCCCCCCATTCCCCTCCGCGCAATGTCCCGGTATTCGTTCAAACACGCCATGCGGACGGGATCGGGGAGCTTGAGGGCGTCGAGAATGATGGTGTATTCCTCCTCGGTGAGGGAATAGAGGTGGGCAACGAGGGCGTCGAGACGGGATTCGAGGGGGAGGGTGTGGGAGAGAGGATTCAATAACTCATTAATTAAATGGTCGGTGTATGTTTTCAGTTTGGTATGCATCGTTGGTATAGGCACGTCCTGCATATAATCTGAAAATGCGCGCATGTATCCGCCTCTTACTTTATTGGATACCATGCCATAATACCATTCGAACGAATAAGAATTAAGAATTCCACAAAGCATCTTCTCATCTGTCGGAATGAAATAGGTTGTATTCCCAGCATAGAATTTATTTTCATCCCATGAAAAAGAACAATGCTCAAATATGTCGGGATAGATAATCTTCGGTCTCTCGAATTCTTCCCAGTAAGCGATATTATCTTGTATTTCATACCATTCGTAGCTACCCGGCTTCCTCCCGTTTGGCCCACCGGGCATCAGTTGTTTCTTGAATCTATGCAAATATTTCTTAATAGCAGGATATCTATCAATGTCAATTCCATGTCGGGTAAAAATTAAAAACAAGTTAGCATATTCTACCCTCCACCTCTTCACATCCCTTCCCCTCAGGAACGGTTTAATGACCTCTTCCGACTTTCCATCCTCCCTGATCAACCGTTCCCGTGTTTCGGCATCAATGACGAACGCTTCATTCAGCCCTGTTAATATTCCACGATAAAATCTCCCTTTAACATATTCCCCCAGCGGTTTCCCGGCTTTCTTCAACTTATCCAGGAGTCTTAATGTTTCCCTCGACTCCAGCCGCCAGCCTTCGGCCGTCAACTCCTTCTGCGCCATTTCGAAACCGTTGTTCCGGAATATCTGTGCGAAATCCTCTATCGCCTGACCGGGCTCCCACGACATTACGCGCGGTTTATTTCCGGTCGGTTTTTCTTTCCGCGCAACAATAATGCAGGGATAAGCGATTGCATCGAACACCGGTGCGTCGCCGAAGTCGATCAATCGGATGATCGAAGTGTTTTCACCGAGGTATTGTCTGAGTTTTTCGCCGTATCCCGCGCGGAAATATTTGTTCGACGAGATATAGCTGAGTACTCCATGGCCGGGGTTCAGCAGAGAGATTGCCTTTTCGTAGAAATAAACATAAAGGTCGGCAACGCCGGTAAAACAGGCATAGGTATCCTTGAATAACGGTTTCAATTCCTTAATCGCTTCCTGTCTCACGTACGGCGGATTCCCTATCACCACATCAAACCCGCCCTCGAACCCGAACATCGTTTCGACGTCGAAAAAATCCGCTGAATGCACCGGGTCGAATGGATTCCACTCCGCAACTTTATTCGCGGTGTCGAGTCCGAAGCCGCCTTTCCTGATCGCTTCTTTCAGCTCCTCACGTTTATCGCTCTCCTGTTTCTTCAGTTTCTTCTTTTCGGAGTATTTCCGTGTGAAGAAAATCCGCTGCCGTATCTCCCGCAGTTCTTTTTCCAGCTTTTTCACTTCAGGCAATTCGAGCAGGTTTCCCTCTTTATCGAGCCCTATCAGCGTATTCGCCGCCACGAACTTCGTTTCCAGGTTCGGCAGCGACAGGATTCCAATGTTCGGTTTGTTCTCATCGGCCCGCTGGTCGACCATGAGTGAAATGAAGAACCGCAGTTTACTTATCTGCACGGCGATATTCTGGATATCTACACCGTAGATGCAGTTTTCGATAAGAAACAGTTTTCGCGTATAATCGAGTTCGTGGTTGGGGCTTCCAAATGATTCTTCGATATATCTTATTCGATCAGTTATGCGTTCGATCGCATTTTCACGATTTTCAGGATCTAAAAACTCTCTTTTAACAGTTTCGAGGTCATGAACTGCCTTCTTGAGCTGCGCCTGTTTCCATTTCTTATTATTCGGGTCCAGCTTGCCGAGCGCAAAGACCATTTTATGCAATACGCCTATGGGGAAGGCGCCCGAGCCGCAGGCCGGATCGAGAATGCGGCAATTGTTAAGATGTTCGATAATCGCATCGCCGGTTTTTTCGTCATCCGCGAAGGGGTTGCCGGATATTGAAAGGTCGAACAACAACCGTAACCTTTTTTCCATAAGCTCCCCTCCTTTCAAGGAGGGGTGGTCGAAGACCGGGGTGGTTGTCTCTTTCTTATCTCTGGTTTCCCGGATGGTTGTCTCGTTTTTATCTTCAGACCCCGGGGCGGCTGCCATTCTCGCATCTTCCGCGGCCCGTGTGGTTCCCTTATACCATCCGAACTGTCCTGTAATGCACTTCTTCAAATCCTCCGGTCGTTCAAATACCAGCCGATTCTCAAATCTCAGTACGCGAATTCCCTTTTCCGCCAGCCATGCATCCCGCCGCTTGTCGTATTCCGCCTGCTGCGGGTCGTTATGCACCTCTCCGTCAAGCTCTACCGCAAGCCTTTCCTCCGGACAGTAAAAATCGAGGATGTAGCTGCCGGCGCCGTGCTGTCTGCGGAACTTGCGGTTTTCAAGTTGGCCGTTCTTCAGGATGTTCCAGAGCGCAGCTTCGGCCGGAGTCAGGTTGTTGCGCAATTCTTTACGCAGGGGCAGAAGATCGTGCGTGTTGCTTATGGAACCGGGGAGGTAGGGGATGTTGTGAATCTGATGTGCGGGATGAATATCAACCACCCCACCCTGCGGGCACCCCTCCTTGAAAGGAGGGGAGTTTAATGGGGATTCGAGACGGGTTTTGAGATACGCGATCAGACTTTCGTCAACCATGTAATCGACGATTTCGCGGGGAGTGTAATATGAGCCGGTTTGTTTACGGGCGGTTGTTCTGGTTTCAGGGTTATAGGAAGCGAGCAGGTTTTCAAAGACTTTACCGAGAAGTTCCGGGTCTAGTGCTATTTCCTGTTCGAGCGGGGTATTCTCGGCAATGGTGAATTTGTATGAATCAAGAATCCTTATAAGGCCGCGTACGGAAACCTTCTGCTTCTTTTTGTCGCCGCCGAAATCCCCGCTCAGGTCGGCGTCCTCATCCTCTCCGAAAAAAAGAACATTGGGCACTTTCGGCTGTTTCGAAGAATACTTGGAAAAGCCGTCATAACGGTATTCTTTTCCGTTCTTGATATCGCGGGTATCCAGACATTCAAAAAGCCCCCCGTTGAGAAAGGGTATGGAACTGAAGAGTTCCAGCGCTTTCTTTGAATCGACGAACCTGTCTTCATATCGGTAAACGAGGTGATCGAGATAATCCTCGGAACGGCCGTTGTTGTCACTTGGTCGTTGAAACCGTCTGCTGTCAGGCGAATCTTTGGGCATTTCAGTATTGAGAGTGGCGAAAAACAGATTCTGTAGTATCGCGGTATAATAATCGGATTTGTCGGTTGACACCGGGTCGAATTTCTTAAGAAAACCTGCCATGAACTCCGGATCGAAAAGAGAATCGGGAAGCAGACATTTTTCCTTTATGAACCAGCAGAAGATAATCCGGGTCAACATACGGATGACGCTTATGGAAATATGCGTAGCATCAATGGTCTCGTCACTGGCCGGTTTCGGGTAAACGGCGGTCTTGCATGCCCACAGGTACCAGTTGAAAAGCTCATTGTAAAACGATTGATTGAGAATCTGAACGCTGAATACGGCCTGCCAGTACTTGTTAAGCCCGGCGAATGAATTGACCGCTTTTTTGCCGGTACGAATGATAGCCATTTCGTCAAGTATCCGCAGATGTCCTGTATGCGGTTGCCGAATTCTGATATCCTTGAGAATGGAAACGCGTCCGGTTTTATCCCCTTCCCGCCACTGCTGTTTGTAGGCGATACGTTCGCAGCTGGTGAATGAAATGAAGGGTTCTCCGTTGACGGAATATTTAAAGAGCACGATCACGGGCGTATAATGGTATTCACGGTTGAAGCAACGGGTTATTTCTGCAAGCTGCCCGCGCGAAGGAAAAAGGTTTTTTTCCCGTTCCCCAAGCTCCACGCCGAAAACAAGAATACCGTCATAATCTTTCCTTATTTCCCTCAATTCTGCCGGCCCGTCAACGCCTTCAAATGCATTATCATCAATCATCCCGAGGAAATAAACGGTTGACATCAACCTGTGCGCTTCAGAATCGCCTTTATAGATTGATGATAGAATTTTTTCCGGTGATACGGGCTTTTCGGTAAAGCAATTTACCGGTATGTTCAATCCTTCAAAAAAGGCTTTCATCGCCGTGAAAAAAGATTCTTTATCAAAATATGATATATCCATTGTACACTCCGGTCAGCTTATGGCCAGCCATGTGATAAGATCGCAATTATCGGGGTCGTATTTTTCTTCCGATGTTATATTTCTGCGAATCTGTTTGAGTGCCGTTGCGTCGCCGGACTTCAATTTTTGAAGAATATCGACGGATGATTCACCCATGGTTATTGTTTGCCCGGTTTCATACACTTGACCGACCTGCGCCCCCAGCCAGGTTTTAAGCGCATCCGTTAATTTTTGAACGGACTCAGACTTAGCCGCATCTATTTCCACAGGGACAAAACGGGGGACATCCTTTTTCCGGGAGATAAAATCGAGAACATCCTTCTGATTCAAGATGACTGTTTTACCATTATAATCAATGTATATAAGATCAAATTCATGGTAAGGGGACGTCTCGATGCCGCTTTTCCGGGCAGGATAACCGAGAAGAGCGATAAGACCGGGGTTTTCATCTTTAAATCCCGAATAGATTCCCCGGGGCATGGCATCGTAAACCGATTTTGATCTTGAAAGTTCGAGCGCCAGATCCTGTCGAAATAACTCCAGCGACAGATCATTAAAACCGAGGTTTGCATCGTTTGTTTCAATGTCTTCCCACGTAACCTGCATCTGCTCGAGCATTCGTGCTGTCAATTTACGTTCGAATTCCTCGTCATGTGCTTTTTCACGGAGCATATCGGTAAAGCGGCTGTCGACCTCCGAACCGGCGAGCTTCATTGCAGTCATACGGTCTTCAATCCGGCCCTGCAGATCCAGGTATTTATTGATACTGTCGGTAGGCCAGAAATTAAGGCCGAAAATAATGGAGTTGGGAGAACCCAGCCGGTCGATTCGTCCCATCCGCTGGATAATCCGCACCGGGTTCCAGTGTATGTCATAATTGACCACGAAATCACAATCCTGAAGATTTTGTCCTTCACTCAGGCAATCAGTGGAGATAAGAATATCTATCGGGTTTTGCAGACATGAATACGTATGGGAATCGTTTTCCTTTATCCATTCTTTCCACGCTTCGAATGACTCTTGAAATGATTTGGAAGTATCGTTTCGAAAGCCGTTCCATCTTTTTTCCAAAAACAACTTGGTGAATGGGGCGAACCGTTCGAGAATGAGTTCGAAATCGCCTGATGCATGTTCCGAATCATACGTTCGGGATTCATCGCCGCTTACTACGGCGATATTTGAAAAACCGCGGGCTTTAAGTTGGTCGTAAAGGTAAAATGCAGTGTCTTTGTAAACGGTAAAAATAAGGACCTTTCGATTGCCGCAGTTTCGGCCATTCATCCTTTTTCCATTGATCCTTTTTATAAGGACTTCCAATTTGGTGTCTTTGCTGCAATGATTATTTAATTTGTCTGTTTCATGTCCGATCTCTTTTTCAAAACGCTCAAGATTGGAATAGAGTGCGTCCAGTTTATCTATGTCCGACTTAAGATCCTTTCTAAAGGCGGACAGCTTATCAGCTTTGTCAATTTCCGAGATTTTTACATTCTGCTTCCTGCCGAATGCGGTATCGAACAACTGCCGGTCGTCGCTCTCATCATCAAATAGCTTCATCTGAACGGTGTTGTCGAAGACGATGTCCTTTTTGCTCTGTTCGTAGGCTCGGATGAAAGACAACGCACTTTCATGATGATCAAGGATTCTTCTGACAGTTGTTTTAAAAGAAAACCATGATGATTCCAGACGCTTCACCATCAGGATATACATCATTTTTACCAAAAATCTGTCCCGGACACGCTGATCCTGAAGAGCGCTTATTTCTTTTTCCTGTTCTATATAAAAAGATGGTTGATACGCTGAAAGAAACGGCGGAAAGTGATCGAACAACTCATCGAAAGACTCGAAACTGCCTATGTTGTGAGGTGTAACAAACTCGTTATCGGGTTTTGCTTTTTCCGGGAAAGTCAAGCCGGTGATCTGGTCGGCAATCATTTTGCGAGTACGGGCGACAATAAGAGAGTCGGTAATTTTGAAAAAATTCGGTTGAAGGCCGTTTATAAGCGTCCTTATGTTTCGGTGAGCGACATCCCGCCACCGGTTAAAAACCTTTTGTGCCTGTGCGAAGGTATGGTCAATACTGCGGATACCGAGCAATTGGTGGAATCCTGCAGAGTCGCCTCGCGTGATCAGTTTGAACTGATTCCGAATATCGATAAGTGAATTGTTGATGGGAGTTGCGGTAAGCATTAACACTTTTATCTCTGCGTCCTGCCGTAAAATCGTCCCGACAAGTGTTGCATAGCGTGACGATTTATCATTTCTCAGGTTGTGGGATTCGTCAATAACGAGAAGTTTGGGCCGGTCGCTGCGGAAATAACCGTTTATTTTCAAACCATCCTGTTTTTTTTCAAGCCGGTTATCCAACAAATCTGAATGATGGCGGATGGTATAATCGAACCGGTCTTCATCAAAACGGGAATTATGTTTTACCAAATATTTCCGCCAGTTGTGATCAAGTTTCTTTGGACACAGAAGAATTATTTCATATCCTTCAAGCTGAAAAAATTTTATAACTGCAAGAGCCGTCCATGTTTTGCCAAGGCCGACGGCATCCGCAAGGATTGCGCCGTTCAATTTTTGAAGCATTCGAATTAAACTAAGAGCGCCTTTGCGCTGGAATTCATAGAGCGCATTATAAATGTTGGAATTTTCAAGACGGCCGACCTGCCGGTTAAACCGTGGATCGTTTGTATCCTGAAGAAATTGTTCACCGAACAGTTCAAAAAGGATCTTATAATAAATTTCCCGCGGCGTGTATTCACGATAAATTTTGTTGATCTCCGATATAAGATAATCCTTATAATCGAGCTTGTTTCCGTTTATCATTTTAATCGATCGGGCCTGCGGTTTGGACCATAACTTGTCAAACCATTCCCGCAATTCACGGTAATCGGAATCTGTGCCCTGGCCTACCGCATTGAGCTCGACATTATGGGTTTTTTTAAGCCCTATGCCAGCTTCAGTCAGGTTTGAACTACCGGTAACAAACCAACAATCAGGAGCTTCTTTTGAATCGCATTCAAATAGATAAACTTTAGCATGGCAGAAATTTGGTTCGAGCGTTTTTATTTCTACATTTTGTTGTCTGATAAATTCAGTCGCTTCGCGTGCCGTTTGATGTAATCCAAAGGCTGTATTTGCCGTATGGTTATCATTTAGAAGGTCAATTGGACGTTCTTGAAGAATATCCGTAGACGCCAAGCCCCCAAGGACAAACCTGAATTTATGAATCCGATCTTTTATCTGTCGTGATAGAAAAGCAAGCGCGCCGACGGTAAAATACCCGGTAACCGAATCAAGGTTACCGTTCTTGGTGTAGCGAGTGAACCATTCATGTACCTTTCTTGTCTCGTTGTCTATAAGCATGAACTGTTTTTTCCTTATATCTTCAAGCCACCATTAGAACGAGGAAGGCTTGCATTGGAGGGTACTGCTTTTATCTTTGGCTTACTTTATCGATTAAAATAGGTTTTCGCAGTAATTTTGTCATTTATTTTCAAGGGCTGCTGATTTTTTTCTATTCCTTATTATTTTAATTAACATTAATGTTTTCATCATAATTGGCCTTTCTTTATCGAGTTTTGCCTGTGCAGTGCGATGGTAGCTACCATTGTAAAATATTTCAATGAGTGGCTTTCGATAAAATTGAAATTGTCTATAGTCCTTTGATAAAATGCATTATTTAAATTTTCTAAAAGCACTTTTTCAATTTGTTTGTTGCGTTTTATATTTCTATTATGTATTTCTCTTTCGCGCGCGTCTTGGTTTTTGCCCCAAGCATTGCCACCAACTTCCATCTTTCCCGCCATTTCACGTTAAAATCAAACTGCAACCTTTCTGGCTTTTTGTATAAATAGACGCCATTGTATGTCGTGTTTTGCTCCTTTAGGTTGTGCTCTACTGGAATTGGTTGCGGGTATTGGTAAAATAAAGTTGAGATGTATTTCGCGGAGTTCAAGGTGTTACCGCCTCGTGTGTGTGGAAGCCGGTGAACGATAAATTCAGAATATATGATATATGTAAAACTGATATGAGGCAAGAAAAAAAAGGGGGGGGGCCGCGGCAATTCGGCGATGGATGCCGCGGCCTTTTGGGGTGGGGGAGAGAACTCCTATGTAGCGGGTTGTTCCTGCACCGGCGCCGCTGTTTCCGGTGTGCTGTTTTTCGGCGCATGGCTTCCGCCGATGTCCCATATCACCCTCGATGCATGATATTGCTTGTAGAACTCGATGTTTTTCGGTTTTAC
>JAFGIW010000095.1 GCA_016929415.1 Chitinispirillaceae bacterium
GGGGGCCGGAGGAATTGACGAGAGAAATACCCAACGTCAGTGAGGACGCCCTGATCGACCTTGATGAGAACGGCGTCGTGCGTATCGGAACCGAGGTTGATGCCGGGGATATATTGGTCGGCAAGGTTACCCCGAAAGGGGAAACGGAATTGTCGCCGGAGGAACGGCTGTTGCGGGCGATATTCGGGGAAAAGGCCGGCGATGTCCGCGATTCGTCGCTGAAGGCTCCTCCCGGCCTGAAGGGAACGGTGATCGATACCCGCATCTACTCACGGAAAGAACGTGATAAACGCTCGAAGAAAAAAGATAAAAAGAGAATCGACGAACTGAAAGCCGAGATCACACATCAGATTGCTGAAATTGAAAAAGTACGGACTGAGAAACTCGTGGAATTTTTAGGAGATACCGTTTCTTGCGAGGTAACGAACGCTCATACCGGCGAGGTGCTTGTACCGGGAGGCAGAAAGTGGACAAAAGCACTCCTGAACAAGCTTGATGTTCGTTCCTTTTCATTCAAGAATGGTCTTTGTAAAGAGGATCGCTGGAACCGGAAAGCGGAGGACGTATTATACCGGGCCAACGACATGATCACCAAACTGGAAGACAAGCTTGACAAGGAGATCGACAAGATCATTCGCGGCGATGAATTGAAGCCGGGCGTGCTACAATTGGTAAAGGTGTATGTCGCAAAGAAACGGAAGCTTTCGGTCGGTGATAAAATGGCGGGGCGGCACGGCAATAAAGGCGTTATTTCCAAGATACTGCCGGTTGAAGATCTTCCGTATCTTCCCGACGGTACACCGGTCGATATCGTTCTCAATCCGCTCGGCGTCCCCTCGCGTATGAATGTCGGCCAGATACTTGAAGCGCATATGGGCTGGGCCGCACAGAAACTGAAGATACGTATCTCGACGCCGGTTTTTGACGGCGCCACCTATGGTGATGTGCTTGCATTGCTTGACGAAGCAGATCTTCCAAGAAGCGGTAAAATCCGGCTGCGTGACGGCCGCACCGGTGAGGAATTCGATCACGATGTGACGGTCGGACCCATGTATATGATGAAACTGTGTCATCTCGTCGATGATAAGATTCACGCCCGGTCCATCGGTCCTTACTCGCTGGTTACCCAGCAGCCGCTCGGGGGAAAATCCCAGTTCGGCGGTCAACGTTTCGGTGAAATGGAGGTCTGGGCGCTTGAAGCGTACGGGGCGGCCTATACATTGCAGCAGGTTCTTACGGTGAAAAGTGACGACCTTACCGGAAGATCGAAGATTTATGAAGCTATTGTAAAAGGTGAAAATACGCCGGGTGCCGGTATTCCGGAATCATTCAAAGTATTGGTCCGTGAAATCAAGGCGCTGGCACTCGATATCGATATCATTTCAGAGGAAGAAACCGCTGCTTGATTCCATAAACCGGTAGGATGACCGATCATCCGGAAAGACACGGGGGGGGTACTGCGTGGCAGAAATGTTCAACCAGTTTGACAAGAAGGTTCAGGAGATCATTGGTGTTTCAATCAGGCTTGCATCGGCGGACACGATCAGAAACTGGTCATTTGGCGAGGTGACGAAGCCCGAGACCATTAATTATCGTTCCTTCAAGCCTGAACGCGATGGCCTCTTTTGTGAAAAAATATTTGGTCCGGTGCGTAACTGGGAATGCAATTGCGGCAAATACAAGAGAATACGTTACCGGGGCGTCGTTTGCGATCGTTGCGGCGTTGAAGTCACTCACTCCAAGGTGCGGCGCGAACGTATGGGACATATCGAGCTGGCCGTTCCGATCGTACATATCTGGTTTTTGAAAAGTGTTCCTTCACATATCAGCTATCTGCTCGGACTGCCCAATACCGTGCTCGAACGAATCGTCTATTACGAATCGTATGTGGTGATCGATCCGGGTGATACCAGCTTGCGGCGAGGAGCCCTTCTCAGTGAAGATGAGTATATCGAGCTGGAGGAACAGGACAAGCAATTTGTCGCGAAGATGGGCGGTGAGGCGGTGCTGGAAATGCTCGCCACCATCGACCTTGACGAGCTTGCGATAGATTTACGTTCAAAAATCAAGATCGAGTCCTCCGAGCAGCGCCGTCAGGAGCATTTGAAACGGTTGCGCATCGTCGATGCATTTATTAGGTCGAAAAACCATCCTGAAAATATGGTTTTAAGGGTGCTGCCGGTATTGCCGCCCGATCTGCGTCCGCTCGTTCCGCTGGAAGGCGGCCGTTTTGCGACGTCAGATCTTAACGACCTGTACCGCCGCGTTATCAACCGTAACAACCGTCTGAAAAAACTCATCGAGATCAAGGCGCCCGATGTCATCCTTCGCAACGAGATGCGCATGCTTCAGGAAGCGGTCGATACGCTCTTCGATAACGGCCGGCGTACATTTTCGGTGAAAGGCGAAGGCAAGCGACCGCTCAAATCGCTCAGCGATCTTCTTAAAGGTAAACAAGGCCGGTTCCGCCAGAACCTCCTCGGAAAACGTGTCGACTATTCGGGCCGCAGCGTCATTGTCGTCGGCCCGGAGCTGAAGATTCATCAGTGCGGCCTGCCCAAGGTGATGGCACTCGAGCTCTTCAAGCCGTTTGTCATTCAGAAACTTGAGGAACGGGGGCTCGTGCAGACGGTGAAAAGCGCAAAGAAGTTCGTCGAGAAGGAGCGCCCCGAGGTCTGGGACATTCTCGAAGAGGTCATCCGTGATCATCCGGTACTGCTCAACCGTGCCCCGACGCTGCACCGTCTCGGAATTCAGGCTTTTTTTCCTGTTCTTGTCGAAGGTAAAGCGATCAGGCTGCACCCGCTTGTCTGCACGGCATTCAATGCGGATTTTGACGGCGACCAGATGGCCGTTCACGTACCGCTTTCGTTTGAGTCGCAGATAGAATGCCGGATACTTATGCTCAGTGCCAATAATCTGCTCAGCCCCGCATCGGGCCACCCGGTAATGACACCCACCCAGGACATCGTTCTGGGGATCTATTATCTGACGAAGACGTCGATCGGGAAAAAGGGTGAAGGCAGGGCGTTCTGCGGTTCGGAGGAGGTGCTGCATGCGCTTGCCGACAAACAGATCGACCTTCATGCGAAAATCAAGGTACGCATCAAGGGGCAGACGATAGAAACCACGCCTGGAAAAGTCATTCTCAACAACGTGATTCCCGACGGGATTCCATTTTGTAATGATCTGCTGAATAAAAAGCGTATCCAGGCGATTGTCGAGCAGGTATACAAGCTCAAGGGAGTTAAAACGACCTGTCAATTCCTCGATGACATCAAAACGCTGGGATATGAGTATGCCACACGTGCGGGAATTACCTTCGGTGCCGAAGACCTCGTTGTTCCCGCAGAAAAGCAGGAAATCATCAACAAATCCCAAGATGAAGTGACCCGAATCAGAAAACAGTATGACCGCGGTATCATTACCGAAGGCGAACGGTATAACAAGTTGATCGACCTGTGGACGCATACGACCAATACCGTGGCTGATATCATGCACCAGTACCTTGCACGCGATAAGGACGGTTTCAACCCGGTCTATATCATGATGGACTCACAGGCTCGCGGAAGTAAAGACCAGATCAAGCAGCTCGCCGGTATGCGCGGGCTCATGCAGAAACCGCAGAAGAAAATCACCGGTGCGGTGGGTGAGATTATCGAAAATCCGATTGTTTCGAATTTCAAAGACGGGTTGACCGTGCTTGAGTATTTCATCTCCACCCATGGCGCACGTAAAGGCCTTGCCGATACCGCGCTCAAGACCGCCGATGCCGGTTACCTGACACGGCGTCTTGTTGATGTTGTGCAGGACGTGGTGGTTTCTGAGGAGGATTGCGGCACCTCGAAGGGCATCGATATTGAAGCGTTACATGAGGGCGATGAGATAATGGAACCGCTTTCTACACGCATTCTCGGACGTTTTTCACAGGAAGATGTCTACGATCCGGTTACCGAAGAGCTTATCTGCCCGATCAATACGCTCATCGACGAACAGATTGCGCGTCGCATCGAGGATGCCGGGATCGAAACGGTGCTTATACGGTCGATACTGACCTGTGATTCCATGTCTGGAGTGTGTAAACGTTGTTACGGACGGAACCTGGCAACCGGCAAGATTGTTGATGGGGGAGAGGCGGTGGGAATCATGGCCGCCCAGAGCATCGGAGAGCCCGGCACACAATTGACGCTTCGTACCTTCCATATCGGAGGTACCGCATCGCGCCTTATCGCCCAGTCAAAAGAAGTATCCAAAATTGAAGGAGTGGTCAAGTACTACTCGATCGATTCGGTCGATCATGCCGACGGCAAGGTCGTTATGAATCGTTCGGGTGAACTGGCTGTCCTTGATGAACAGGAACGGGAACGCTACCGGTACAATGTTCCCTATGGATCTTTCATGAAGGTTGAAGACGGTCAGAAAGTAAGTAAATTGACTGTGCTTTTTGAATGGGATCCTTACAATAACGTCATTCTGACTCCCAAGAGCGGAAAAGTAATTTTCGCGGATATTGTTGAAAACGAAACGGTACGGGAGTTGTACGATGAGCGTTCCGGCATTACCAACAGAGTGGTTACCGAACATCGTGAGCGCCGGTTACATCCCCATATTCAAATTATGGATGAGTCCGATAAACGAACCGCAAATATCTCAATTCCTGCAGGGGGATATCTGCAGGTTAAAGATGGCAATAGGGTGAAAGAGGGGGATATTCTCCTTAAAATCCCTCGTGAAAGCAGCAAAAGCCGTGATATTACCGGTGGTCTTCCCCGCGTTGCGGAACTTTTTGAGGCGCGGAGGCCGAAGGATGCCGCTATCGTTTCTGAAATCGACGGATTTGTGGGATTTGGTGAAAACGAGCGTGGAAATCGCAAGGTCATTATCCGCGATGAACAGGGAGAATCCAGAGATTATAGCATTCCTCTTGGAAAACATGTGCGTGTCCATGAAGGTGACCGCATAAGAGCGGGTGATCGGTTGAGCGAAGGTGCTATTGATCCGCATGATATTCTTAGGATTATGGGTGAATACGCAGTTCAACAGTATATGCTCGATGAAATCCAGGCAGTCTATCGTTTGCAGGGTGTGACAATTAATGACAAACATGTTGAGGTTATTGTCGCACAGATGTTGCGCAAGGTACGGATTGCCGATCCGGGCGATACCGATTATTTGTCGGGAGACGATGTCGATAAGAAAAAGCTTCGTAAGGTAAATGAACGGGTTGTGAATGAAGGGGGAGGGGAACCTGCAACCCATAAACCCCTTTTACTCGGTATTACAAAAGCCTCCTTAACCACCGAATCTTTTCTGAGTGCCGCATCTTTTCAGGAGACGACAAAGGTGCTTTCTAAAGCGGCGGTTGAAGGCAAGACCGACCATCTTAACGGTCTCAAAGAAAACCTTATTATGGGAAATCTGATTCCTGCAGGCACCGGATCCCGTCTTTTCAGGAATCTGAAGGTAAAAGATCTGGAGACAGAGATACCTCAGGTCGAAGAGTATGAGACGAGTGATGATTTCGTCGACATCGGCGGGCAGTTTTGACGATTTGTGCATAATGTAATTGATTGTATTGGGGAAAACAATTATTTTATAAGTTTCTTTTTCAGCGGAGGATCATAAGTGCCTACGATCAGTCAACTTATACGTAAAGGGCGGGAGACGATGCAGAACCGGAGCAAATCACCGGCGCTGCATCAATGTCCTCAGCGCCGCGGCGTCTGTACGCGCGTTTTTACGACAACGCCGAAAAAGCCCAATTCCGCATTGCGAAAAGTCGCCCGTGTCAGACTTACCAACCACATGGAGGTTAACGCCTACATCCCGGGGGAGGGGCATAATCTTCAGGAGCACTCAATTGTACTGATCAGGGGCGGTCGTGTTAAAGACGTCCCGGGGGTCCGCTACCACATCATCCGAGGCGCACTCGATACTCAGGGCGTTACGAATCGTAAACGCAGCCGTTCAAAATACGGCGTCAAGCGTCCGAAAAAGTAAGGAATAGTATGTCCAGAAGACGAAAAGCCCAGAAAAAGGATCTGCTTCCAGATCCGAAATTCAACAGTACGCTGGTGACACAATTTGTCAATAACGTGACCCGACGTGGTAAAAAGCGTCTTGCCGAGAGTATTTTTTATGGCGCTAT
Organism: Chitinispirillaceae bacterium; assembly: GCA_016929415.1. Taxonomy (GTDB): domain Bacteria; phylum Fibrobacterota; class Chitinivibrionia; order Chitinivibrionales; family Chitinispirillaceae; genus JAFGNB01. The sequence goes on from JAFGIW010000095.1 coordinate 6,149, forward strand.
TCAGATCGCGGGAGAGCGCAGCGGCCAGGACGGCCTCGGTGTTTTTAAAAAAGCGATGGATAATGTGAAGCCTGTTCTTGAGGTAAAATCACGCCGGATCGGCGGAGCAAACTACCAGGTTCCAGTTGAAGTTTCTCCTGAACGGAGGATTTCGTTGGCAATTCGGTGGTTGATTGCTTATGCAAAAGGACGTGCCGAGAAAAGTATGGCTGAAAAGCTGGCGAATGAATTTGTGCAGGCCTCTAAAAATGAAGGCGGTGCTGTTCGGAAAAAGATCGATACCCATAAAATGGCGGAAGCAAACAGGGCATTCGCACATTTCCGTTGGTAACGCGTAGTTCTTTGATTTTTTGCGCAAGGTAGAGCATTGTGGTTCTCATGGCCGAAGCAGAGCGATTCAGTAGGGAAAAAATCCTGAACTGTTTTTTTTCTGTTTTGCCGGTAGCGTCTGACGGGCGGCCGGAAGGGAAGCCGGGATGAATGAGCCGCCGATTGCTTTGGAACAGGTTCGTAACATCGGTATCATGGCCCATATCGATGCAGGAAAAACGACCACCACCGAACGGATCCTTTTTTATGCGGGACTTCTTCACCGCATGGGAGAAGTCCATGACGGGAATACCGTTATGGATTGGATGGTTCAGGAGCGTGAACGGGGTATCACTATTACCTCGGCAGCGACAACGTGCAGGTGGAAAAATTGTCAGATAACCATTATCGACACACCGGGGCATGTTGATTTTACGATTGAAGTTGAACGTTCTTTGAGAATTCTGGATGGCGCAGTTGCCGTATTCGATTCGGTCGGAGGCGTGGAACCTCAGTCTGAAACAGTCTGGCGTCAAGCCGATAAATATGACGTTCCCCGAATCGCGTTTGTTAATAAAATGGATCGCGTTGGAGCTGATTTCAACAATGTGCTTTCAATGATGCGTACCAAACTGTCTGCCCGGCCGGTCGCTCTTCAGGTGCCGATCGGCAACGAAGAGACGTTTTCAGGAGTCGTCGATCTGGTTGATATGTGTGCAATTTATTATGATGACGCAACACTTGGGGTGAAGATGACCATGGAGCAGATCCCGGAGCCGCTCCATGAGGTTGCAACACGGTACCGAGAGGAGATTGTCGAACAGGTCGTTGATTTCAACGATGAACTCATGCAGCGGGTCGTTGAAGAACAGCCGGTCAGTAAGGAGTTATTGATTAAAGCAATACGATCGGGAGTGCTTCAAGGCAGAATCTGCCCGGTGTTATGCGGGTCTGCTTTTAAAAATAAAGGGATTCAGCAGCTTCTTGATGCTATAGTGGATTTTTTCCCCTCACCTTTGGATCGTGGGGGGGTGAAAGGTATCCACCCGGTCACGGATGAAACGGTTGAACGGTTACCTGATGATAAACAGCCTTTCTCTGCACTGGTTTTCAAAATAGCCACTGATCCACATATCGGCCGGTTGGCATATGCACGGGTATACTCCGGAAAAGCAGGAATGAAAAATTCCTTCAGTAATCCGCGGACACGTACCAAGGAGAAGGTTACCCGGATTTTTCGCATGCATTCAAATAAACGGCATGCGGAACAAATTATGCAGACTGGGGATATTGTTGCGTTGGTAGGCTTGAAAGACACTACTACGGGTGATACCATTTGCGATCCCGATTTTCCCGTCGTGTTTGAGCGGATGACCTTTCCTGATCCCGTGTTGTCCCGGTCAATCGAGCCGAAGAGCACTGTCGATGAGGAGAAGCTAGTGAATGCGCTTGAACGGTTGTCTGATGAGGACCCGACATGCCGGGTAACGACCGATTCGGAGACGGGACAACGACTTATCGCCGGAATGGGTGAATTGCATGTGGATATTCTGGTCGACCGTCTGGTGCGCGAGTTCAATATCGGCGTGCATGTTGGAAAACCCCAGGTTTCGTACCGTGAAACAATTACGAAGGCAGCGGAAACCACCGCTGAAATCGCACAGATCATCGGGGGGAAAAGTCAATATGCCAAGGTGCATCTGCGTATCGAACCGGTTGAACCGGCGAAAGGTATCCTTTTTGAGTCGAAACTCGCCGGTGATTCATTCCCGCAACCATTCATTGCGGCAATTCATCAGGGGATCGTTGAAGCATCAAGCGGCGGTATGTTGTCCGGTTATCCTCTGCTCGGAATAAAAGCGAGTGCGGGGGACATCCAGTTCCGGGAGGAAGACTCAACCGAGATGGCCTTCAAAATAGCGGGTATAACCGCTTTCAAAGAGGTATGTGAGCGGGCGGGACCTGCACTACTGGAGCCGGTAATGAAAATAGAAATCATCATGCCGGTGGAGAACATTGGATCGGTGATCAACGATATGAATAGTCGCAGAGGAAAAGTGTCGGGTATTTCTCAACGGAAAGACGTACAGGTCGTCGATGCCGATGTGCCTTTGTCGGAAATGTTCGGTTATGCAACTGCACTGCGGTCGCTTACACAGGGGCGTGCCGTTTACACAATGCAGTTCGACCGCTATGAATTGATGGGCCGCCCCGAGCAGGAACAGCTGCTGCGGCGGATCGGCAGGTAACAACGAATATACATAGAACGGTAAGAAGGAGCATACCTATATGCCGGGTGAAAGAATAAGAATTCGTTTGAAATCTTTTGATCACAACATACTTGACAAGTCGGCGTCGGATATCGTTCGCACGGCCAAGGGGACGGGGGCCCGCATATCGGGACCGATACCTTTGCCTACCGAAAAAACGGTGTATACGGTACTTCGTTCTCCTCATGTCAATAAAAAATCGCGTGAGCAGTTTGAAACGAGAATCCACAAGCGGCTGATAGACATCCTTGAGTCAACGCCACAGACGGTTGATTCGCTGATGAAACTCGATCTGCCGGCAGGTGTCGATGTCGAAATCAAGGTGTAATATTTTCAAAAAGGCTGCTACGGGTCGACCGAGTAGAAGAACAGGGATACTATGCAGTGCTTAATTGGTAGAAAAATCGGGATGACACGCGTCTTTGACGAGACGGGGAAATCCGTTGGCGTTACCGTTATACAAACGGGTCAAAATATCATTCATCAGGTAAAGAACGGAGAAAAGGACGGGTATCATGCGGTCCAGCTCGGATTCGAAGAAATCCCGGAAAAAAAAGTAAACAAACCGGCACTCGGTCATTTCAAGAAACTCGGAACGCCGCCGACGAGAGTGATAAAAGAAGTACGTTGTGATGCTTCAGACAGCGGGAAAGCTTCCGGTCAACGTGTCGGTGTCGAAGTGTTTGACAACGTTAAATTTGTCGATGTATCGGGAACAACTAAAGGTCGCGGGCACACCGGAACCATCAAACGGTATAACTTTCAGCGAGGTCGGAAAACGCATGGCAATACGAACGTGCGCGAGCGCGGTTCCGTCGGTGCCAATACGTATCCGGCACGCGTCTTTCCGGGGCTAAAAATGTCGGGACAATATGGAAACGGAAAGGTAACGATCAAAAGACTTGAAGTCGTCACCATCGACAAGGAAAGCGGCCTGGTTTTTTTACGTGGAGCGGTCCCGGGAAGAAATCAGGGCATAGTCGTGATCAGAGCAGCCAATGAGGGATAATAGAGTCCTTATAGGATAGAAATATTTATGAAAGCTAAAGTATACCTGCAGGATGGAACGGTAAAGGGTGAAATGGAACTCCCCGAAAGCGTCTTTGGCGCGGAGGTAAATGAAGTACTTCTTCATCAGGTGATTACCCAGTATCTGGCCAATCAGCGTCAGGGGGCCGCCAAGACAAAGGGACGCTCCGAAGTAAGCGGGGGGGGGAAAAAACCGTGGCGTCAGAAAGGGACGGGGAGAGCCCGTGCGGGATCAAACACTTCACCGATCTGGGTCCGCGGCGGAAAAGCGTTCGGCCCTGATCCACGCAGTTACACAACGGTAATTCCCCGGAAAATGCGCAAAATCGCACTTGTTTCAGCCTTGTCGTCACGGGCAAAAGAGAATAAAGTGATAGTTGTTGAAAAGATATCCTGTGAACAGCCAAAGACGAAATCGATGGTATCCATGATGAAGGCATTGTCGGTTCAGGGAAAAAAGAACCTTCTTGTCATCGATGCTGATGCCAAGAATGTGTATTTGTCGGGTCGTAATATCCGGGATGTTGATATAAAACCGGTTCAGGAACTATGTGCGTACGACGTTGTCCATAACGAGAATATCATCTTCGGCAATGAACGATTGATTGAAAAAGTCCAAGAGGCGGTGACATTGTGAGCAAATATCATAATTTGATTCGCTATCCTTCCATAACCGAGAAGAATACGAAGCTGCGTGAAGTGCGGAACCGGTATGTCTTCGAAGTGGCAAAGGATGCATCGAAGCCGCAGATAAAAGAGGCGGTTGAAAAGATTTTCAGCGTGACCGTTGAATCGGTCAATACGATGGTGGTAAAGGGAAAGTTGAAGAAAATGGGGCGTAATATCGGCTATCGTTCCGATTGGAAGAAAGCAATAGTAAAAGTTAAGGAAGGGCAATCGATTGCCCGTTTTGGTGAGGTTTAAACTCAACGGATAAGGGTAAAAAAGCGGAGTAACGTTATGCCAGTTAAAACATATCGACCGATAACCCCGACATTACGGTATAAAACTACCAGCAGTCATGAACAAATCACTGGTGATTCGCCGTACAAACCATTGACTAAAGTAAAGAAAAAAATATCGGGAAGAAATAATCGCGGGATTATAACGGTCAGGCACCGCGGCGGTGCCCATAAACGGTTTTACCGGATTATCGATTTCAGGCGCGATAAATTCGATATCCCGGGCATTGTTGAGACCGTTGAATATGACCCCAACCGTTCGGCGTATATCGCGCTTGTTAAATATACCGACGGCGAGCGTCGTTATATTCTCGCAACGGCGAATATGAAACCGGGAATGCGCGTGATTTCCGGTAACGAAGTGGAAATAGTCGAAGGTAATTGCATGCCGCTCCGGAATATTCCACTCGGGACGCAGGTGCATAATATCGAACTTCATGAAAAGAGGGGTGGACAGATCGCACGCAGCGCGGGCGCCTATGCGGAGATCGTTGCAAAAGAAAACGCGATGGTTCAGTTGAAATTCCCGTCGAGCGAGGTTCGGAATGTCAGGGAAACCTGCTTTGGCACCATCGGACAGGTGAGTAATGCCGAACACATGAATATCTCCATCGGTTCGGCTGGCCGCAAACGGCATATGGGGATACGCCCGACCGTTCGCGGTACCGCGATGAACCCAATCGACCATCCGATGGGGGGCGGTGAAGGAAAAACCTCCGGTGGTGGGCATCCGGTTTCACCATGGGGCCAGAAGTCAAAAGGTTTGAAAACCCGCAATCCAAGGAAGACGTCAAGTAAATATATAGTTCGTCGAAGAACGAAGTAAAAAGGAAAAGGAAGAGTATGTCACGGTCAGTAAAAAAGGGTCCGTTTATCGATGGGCATCTGGTGAAGAAGGTTGATGAGGCGACTACATCAGGACAGAAAAAAGTAATCAAAACATGGTCCCGAAGGTCAACCATTCTTCCCGAATTCGTGGGACATACCTTTGCCGTGCATAACGGGAATAAATTCATTCCCGTCTATGTTTCCGAAAATATGGTCGGGCATAAATTAGGCGAATTCGCCCCTACACGGCAGTTCAGGGGACACAGCGGGGCAGGCAAGTCGGATAAGGCGGCGGTGGTCAAGAAATAGGTTGCGAGGAACACATGGAATCAATGGCAAAAATTAAAAAATTACGTTCAACATCAAGAAAAGCCCGGCTGGTTGCTGATGCCGTCCGGGGGAAAATGGTAGGAGAAGCATTAAGCCTGCTCGATTTGAGCATCCATAAGAAGGTCGCGGTCGATATCGCGAAAGTCGTCAAATCAGCCATGGCTAATATTCAGAGCAAACACAGTGAAACCGCAGTCAACGTTGATGAATTCCGCATCAAGGAGATCCGTGTCGATGAAGGACCGGTCATGAAGCGGTTTCGTGCCCGCGCAAAAGGAAGTGCGTCGGGAATTCTCAAACGTATGTGTCACATTTCAGTTACGGTTGCAAATTAACAGGAGGGGATGTGGGTCAAAAAACCAATCCGGTTGGTTTACGATTAGGAATTACCCGTTCATGGGTGTCGAATTGGTTCGCGAAAGAGCGTTTTCCCGATTATCTTTACGAAGACATTCTTATAAGGAATTATCTGAGAAAACGTCTGGAGCACGGCGGTATTTCGGCGCTGGAAATCGAACGGACCGCCAAGCGAGTGACGGTGGGGATCCATACCTCGCGGCCGGGCATTGTCATCGGAAAAAAAGGCGAGGAGGTAGAGCGTCTCAAGGGCGAACTCCAGCACCTTACCCAAAAGGAAATACAGATCAATATCCGTGAAGTAAAGAAACCGGAGATGGATTCACAGCTTGTGGGCGATAATATCGCCCGGCAGGTTGAAAAAAGGGTTTCTTATAAGAAAGCCATCAAAAAAGCTATTTCGACCGCCATGAGAATGGGGGCCGAAGGTATTAAAATACAGATCGCCGGCCGGTTGAACGGTGCTGAAATCGCCCGGACCGAAACCTACAAAGAGGGAAGGATTCCCCTTCATACCCTTCGTGCGATAATCGATTACGCAACGGCGACAGCGCATACGACCTATGGGTGTGTCGGTGTAAAGGTATGGATATGTAAAGGTGAAGTCATTAATCGTGTTGAGAAATAGGGCCAGGCAGGTCATGAGACGGGAAGGTTAATCGGAGGAGGATAATGCTTGCACCGAAAAAGGTAAAATGGAGAAAGACGCATCGGGGTCGTATGTGCGGACTGGCCACACGATGCACGACAATTTCTTTCGGCGAATACGGCCTTCAGGCGGTTCAGCCGGGGTGGATTGACAGCCGGCAGATCGAGGCTGCGCGTATCGCCATGACTAGGTTCGTCAAACGCGGCGGGAAAATATGGATTCGCATTTTTCCCGATAAGCCCTATACCAAACATCCGGCGGAATCCCGCATGGGTAAGGGCAAAGGCGCTCCGGAAGGATGGGTTGCCGTCGTCCGGCCGGGAACGGTTATGTTTGAAATGGCAGGCGTCAAAGATGATATCGCAAAAGAGGCCCTGAGATTGGCGGCACAGAAACTGCCGATACAGGCCCGGTTTATTGAAATCGAGAGGTGAGGGATCGTTCACATGAAAGTCCAGGAAATACGCAATCTGTCATCTGAAGAAATCGGTAAGAAGGTTGACGCTTGGGAAGAGGAACTTTTCAATCTCAGGTTCCAGGCCCGTTTAGGCCAGCTTGCAAACCCGCTCCAGCTTCAAATGGTGAGAAGGGATATAGCACGGGCAAAGACGGTTCTTCGTCAGAAAAGCGGTTCGGAGAATGCAAAATAGCAGACAGGTTACTGGAGTTTGAAGAATAATCTGGCAGTAAAACAGCAACAATATGGTGCGGAGTCACGAGGAATGACGGAAAGAAAAAATCGTAAAGTGCGTATAGGGGTCGTGGTGAGCAATAAAATGAAAAAGAGCATCATCGTTAATGTGGAGCGAAGTTTCATCCACCCCGCCTACGGCAAGATCGTGCGTCGTAATACACGGTATGTGGCGCATGATGAAAAGAATGAATGCGGGATCGGCGATACCGTTCAAATAATTGAGACGCGGCCGCTCTCTAAAACAAAACACTGGCGTCTGGAAACGGTCATGAAAAAAGCGAAGTAAGTAACCATGTATGGTGAAAAGTGATCGAATAAAAAGTTGAGGATATAATGATTCAGGTTCAGACACGATTGGTTGTCGCCGATAACAGTGGTGCAAAAAAAGTAGAATGTATCAGGGTGCTTGGCGGAACCCGAAGGCGTTATGCCCGGGTGGGAGATATTATAGTTGTTGCCGTCAAGGACGCTATTCCAAATGCAGCCGTCAAGAAAGGAACCATCGCCAAGGCTGTCATTGTCCGGACGAGCAAGGAGTACGGACGAAAAGACGGCACGTATATTCGTTTCAGCGATAATGCGGCGGTGATCATCAACGAAACGGGAGAACCCAGGGGAACACGCATTTTCGGTCCGGTCGCACGTGAATTGCGTGAGAAAAAGTTTATGCGTATCGTATCGCTTGCACCTGAAGTTCTTTAACGATTATTGAGGAGAATGGTATATGGCGCTGGGTTTGCGAAAAGGTGATTTGGTCCAGGTGATGACCGGAGAATACAAAGGGAAAAACGGAAAGATTCTGAAAGTATTTCCCGATAAGGCGAAAGCAATTGTTGAAGGAATGAACATGGTCAAACGGCACACGAAACCCAATCCTAAAAACCAAAAAGGCGGCATCGTGGAAAAGGAAGCGTCAATCCATATCTCCAATCTGATGCTCGTATGTCCGAAGACCGGGAAACCAACGCGTATCGGAGTGAATGTGCTCGAAAGCGGGAAACGGGTCAGATTTTCAAAAAAGGCTAAGGAGTTGATAGAGTGAGCAAGGAAAAGAAATACGTGCCGAGAATGCTTGAAAAGTATAATAAAAAAGCGGTTCCGGCATTGATCAACCGGCTGGGGTATAAAAATAAAATGCAGGTACCGCGACTTGAGAAGATCGTGATCAACATGGGAGTCGGCGATGCGGTTGCCGATGCGAAACTCATCGATGAAGCGGTCATGTGCTTGAGGGAAATTTCCGGCCAGAAACCGGTGGTGACAAAAGCCAAAAAAGCCATCTCGAATTTCAAGCTCCGTGAAAACATGCCTATTGGTTGTAAAGTTACCCTGCGCAGCCAGCGGATGTATGAGTTTCTTGACCGTCTGGTGGGGATCACCATCCCCCGTATACGGGATTTCAAGGGACTTTCACGCAAATCCTTCGACGGCTTCGGAAATTACACGCTCGGCATCAAGGAACAGATCGTATTTCCCGAAATCGATCGTGACAAAGTATCAAGAATCACCGGGATGGATATCTGTATATGTACCAATGCGCAAAAAAACGAAGAGGCAATGGCGCTTCTCGAAGAAATGGGCATGCCGTTTCGTAAATAGGAATAAGGGAGAAAGCAGATGGCGCGCAAAGCATTAATTGAAAAAAGTAGAAAAAAACAGGTTTTTTCAGCCCGGAAATACACGCGATGCCGGCGATGCGGTCGGGCGCGTGCCTATCTCCGCAATTTCGGAATATGCAGGATCTGTTTCCGGGAGATGGCTTTGCGGGGTGAAATCCCCGGGGTGGTGAAAGCAAGCTGGTAATTCAGATCAAGAAAGGGTTTAAGGAATGTTAACAGATCAAATTGCGGATATGTTCAACCGGATACGGAATGCAATTCAGGCCAAGAAAAGGACGGTTGGTGTTCCTGCTTCGGGATTGAAGAAAGAAATAACGAGAATCTTATTCGAGAATCATTTCATCAGCAAATATGCATTCGTCTCTGATCAGGGCCGCACCATCATCAAGATACTTTTACGATACAATGACGAACAGCAAAACGCGATACAGGGAATAAAAAGGGTGAGTACACCCGGCCGCAAAAGGTATGTTGGTGCACAAAATATACCAAAAGTGCTCAATGGGCTCGGGGTGGCGATTATTTCAACCTCGAAGGGTGTGATGACCGATAAGGAGTGCCGTAAAATGAATGTCGGCGGCGAAGTGATCGGGCTGGTCTGGTAAGGGATGATGCTTTCCCATTTTCTTACGATATTAAAGAGCAGTATTAAAGGAGTTTCTATTGTCTCGCATAGGTAAAGTTCCGGTTCAAATACCGCAAGGTGTTCAGGTAACGGTCAAGGGGCAGAATGTCGAAATAAAAGGCCCGAAGGGTGTTTTTTCCCGGGATGTCCATCCGGAACTGGCCGTCGCCGTAGAGGCTGATGCGGTTCATCTCAAACCGCAGGTCCAGAATGATTCAGTCAAGGCGTTATGGGGGCTCAACCGTGTGCTTATCCGGAATATGATCGTTGGGGTGACCGCCGGTTACCGGAAAGAACTTGAGATCGTGGGCGTCGGCTATAAAGCGGAGTTGAAAGGCAAGGATCTCACTCTTACGATCGGCTTCAGCGAGCCGATTGTATACAAGGCACCCGAGGGCATTCGGCTCAATGTTGAGAATCAAACGAAAATCATCATCGAAGGAATTGACAAAGAAAAAGTCGGACAAACCGCTGCGGAGATCAGATGCTTACGGCCTCCGGAACCCTATAAAGGAAAAGGTATACGGTACGTCGGTGAACATATCAGGCGGAAAGCAGGCAAGACAGCGGGCAAATAGGTGCTACCACAGGGAGCGGAAATAATGAATACAGTTGAAAAACGATTGATCGAACGTAAAAAACGTGCTTTCAGGGTGCGTAAAAAGATACAGGGCACCGCCCAGCGCCCGCGACTCTCCGTCCGTCGGACGCTGAAACATATTTATGCTCAGATCGTTGATGATACATCAGGGATTTCCATCGTCCAGGTGGGCAGCAGAGGAAAGGATTTCACCTCCAGAATTGCCGGAAAAACAGTGACAAAAAGCGAGATATCAAAAATGGTGGGTGAACTGCTGGCCGAACAGGCAAAAGAGAAAGGTGTATCAACCGTTGTTTTTGACAGAAAAGGGTATCTTTTCCATGGCAGGGTAAAAGCACTCGCTGAAGCTGCCCGTGAAAAAGGGTTGATCTTCTGATCTGGTGGAAGGGGAAAAAGGTTGAATAAAGAAGAACTCATGGTAAATGCCGAGGCCCAACTGACCGACCGGCTGGTTGCGGTACGAAGAGTGGCCAAAGTGGTAAAGGGAGGTCGCCGCTTCGGATTCAGTGCACTGGTAACGGTAGGTGATGGAAACGGTAAGGTCGGCATTGGAATGGGTAAAGCCAATGACGTGACTGAAGCCATTCGTAAAGGGGTGGAAAACGCCAAAAAGAATATCGTGCGCGTCAATATAGTCGATGGAACGGTTCCCCACGAAGTGCTGGGCCATTTCGGCGCCGGCACCATCGTGTTGAAACCTGCGGCCCCGGGAACGGGCGTTATCGCGGGAGGGCCCGCACGTGCCGTGCTCGAACTTGCCGGTGTAAAGAATATCCTTACAAAATGCATCGGCACCACCAATGCGCATTATGTCGTTAAAGCGACGCTCGAAGGACTACTACAGCTGAAAACGAAATATCAGATACGGAAACTGCGCCAGATTCCTGAAAATGCCGAGACCGGTAAGGAGCAACCGAATGGCTAAAAAATTGAGAATCAAACAGATACGCAGCGCGATCGGCCGGCTGGAAAATCAGAAACGTACGATTCGTGCACTGGGCTTGGGTAAGCTGCGGAAAACAGTGGTGCATGATGACCATCCGAGTATACGCGGGATGATACATACGATACGGCATCTGATAACGGTAGAGGAAATTGACGGAGAATAATTATGGTGAGATGTAATGAGCTGAAACCCGTTGCAGGGTCCAGAAAAAAAAGCAAACGTCTCGGACGCGGTACCGGAAGCGGTACCGGAAGTACCGCCGGAAAGGGAAATAACGGTCACAAAGCCCGTAGCGGATCGAGAAATAAATACTATTTTGAGGGTGGGCAGACTCCCCTTACGCGAAGAATACCCAAGAGGGGTTTTACCAATATTTTCAGGCAGGAGTATCAGATTGTTAATGTAGGCGATCTTGAAAGAATGGGGCAGGTCGATAAGGAGATCACGGTCGGATTTCTTCATGAAAACGGTTTGATTCATGAGGTTGATCGGCCGGTTAAAATACTTGGAAATGGTGAATTGAATAAAACTATCACGGTTAAGGTCCATGCATTTTCGAAAACAGCACGTGAAAAAATTGAAAAAGTAAAAGGGAAAGCTGAGGTAATCGGCTGTGCTTGAAACCTTCCAGAATATCTTTCGAATTCCTGAACTGAGAAAAAAGATTTATTTCACGCTCGGGGTCATTTTTATTTACCGGCTGGGAGGACATATTCCAACCCCGGGAATTGATCCTCGCGTATTAGCCGATTATTTTGCACAATCGACAAATTCGCTTTTCGGGCTTTATGATATGTTTGTCGGGGGCGCGTTCAAGAGGGTAACGGTATTCGCGCTGGGTATTATGCCGTATATCAGTGCTTCAATTATTATTCAGTTGCTTGGAACGGTTTTTCCCTATTTTCATAAATTGCAGCGTGAGGGCGGTGAAGGAAGAAAGAAAATAACGCAGTACACCCGTTATGGAACGGTTCTTCTCTCCTTCTTCCAGGCAATCGCAATCAGCTTCTTCCTGCAGAGTATCACCTCCCCGGTAACCGGAATGCATGCGGTTCCTGCGGGGCTTATGGGGATTAAATTCACCATTCTTACGGCGATAAGTCTGACCACGGGTACGATGCTTATCATGTGGCTTGGTGAACAGATCACCAACCGTGGATTAGGAAATGGAATATCACTTATCATTTTTATCGGGATTGTCGCCCGACTTCCCGGCGCCGTTATTGCTGAATATCAGCAAGTTGCGGCAGGAACCCGTCACCCTTTTATGGAGCTGGTTGTCGTCGCAGTGATTATTGCGATGACGGCATTTATCGTTCTGATAACCCAGGCTATGCGTCGCATTCCCATTCAAACCCCGAAAAAGGTTGTAGGAACGAAAATGTATGCGGGGCAGAATACCGTCCTGCCGCTTCGTATCAATATGGCGGGAGTTATCCCGATTATTTTTGCCTCTTCAGTGATGACGTTGCCGGGTATGCTCATCGGTTTGATACCCGGTATGGAAATGATGGAGGATATTTCCCGTCTTTTTGCTCCCGGTGGGATTATTTATTCGATCATCTATGCATTGTTGATTATTTTCTTTACTTATTTTTATACGGCAATTATTTTCAACCCGCTTGATATCGCCGACAATCTTAAAAGATCGGGAGGCTTCATTCCCGGAATTAGGCCGGGTAAAAAGACGGCTGAATTTCTGGACAACGTATTGTCTCGTATTACTCTTCCCGGATCCATTTTTCTTGCATTTATTTCAATCGTGCCGTTTTGGATGATGGGGGGCATGAAAATTAATTTTTATTTCGGTGGCACAAGCGTTCTGATTGTTGTCGGTGTTGCTCTGGACACACTGCAACAACTCGAGTCGCACCTGCAGATGAGAAATTATGATGGTTTTCTGAAGAAAGGGCGTTTGCGCGGCAGACGCCTTTAGTCTGCTTCCTTGAATGTATGGCAAAAAACGATTCTATTCAGGTTGAAGGAACAGTGACCGAAACATTACCGAATGCTTCATTTAAGGTTATGCTGGAGAACAAGCATATGATTTTGGCGCACATATCCGGAAAGATGCGAATGAATTATATTCGTATACTTCCGGGTGATAAAGTTTTAATCGAACTGTCACCATACGACCTCACTCGTGGAAGAATCGTTTATCGGTATAAATAGGGGGTTATTTTGAAAGTTCGTGCATCGGTTCAGAAAATGTGTAAATCATGTAAAATAATCAAACGTCGTGGTGTGGTAAGGGTTATTTGTACTAAATCACCGAAGCACAAACAACGTCAGGGATAGGGAAAATGATTATTGGGGCATGACGTTTTAATTTAATGAAGGGGGGCCGTGTGTGGCTCGTGTAGCAAGTGTCGATATTCCTAATAATAAACAATGTTTTATCGCCTTAACGTATATCTACGGAATAGGTAAATCCTCTTCTGCAGTGATTCTGGTAAAAGCCGGTATCGAAGGCACAAAAAAGGTCAAAGACCTTTCTGAAGAGGAACTTGACCGGATTCGTCGTATCATCGACAATGAATTTCAAACGGAAGGCAATTTGCGCAGTACCATGCGTATGAATATTAAACGGCTCATGGATATAGGTTGTTATCGCGGGCTCCGTCATCGTCGCGGTTTGCCCGCCAACGGTCAACGGACGCGGACGAATGCCCGGACACGAAAAGGGCCGCGACGTACCATTGCCAACAAGAAAAAAGCACCTGCGAAGTAAGATCTTTTTGAAGAGAGAGGTTTTTTGTAATGAGCAAAGAGAATGAGAAGGAGAATGAAAGCAGTGCCAGTCCCAGTGCCGGTGCAAACGCGAGTGTAAGTGCGAGTGTAAGCCCCGCTCCCGGTCCGAGGAAAGTAAAGAAAAGAGTTTCGGCGGAAGGTATTGCCCATATCCGGGCCACCTTCAACAATACGCTTATCAATATCACCGATTCGCGGGGCAATGTGATTGCATGGAATACACCGGGGAAATCGGGGTTTAAAGGTTCAAGGAAAAGCACACCTTTTGCGGCCGGAATTGCTGCCGAAGTTGTTGCCAAAATGGCTTTCGATGCGGGGGTGAGAAAAGTGGAAGTACATCTCCGTGGCGCGGGGAACGGACGTGAAAGTGCAATCAGATCTCTGGCCGCAGCGGGTATAAAAATTATCGCTATTAAGGATTTTACAGCGGTGCCGCATAACGGCTGCCGGCCGCCGAAGCGACGAAGGGTATAAGCAGGAGGTCATTCATATCCGTTTGAAGTTGTGCTGTGATTTGACAGTAGTACCAGGATTGCATATAGACTGAGGAGAACTGGAGATGGCGGTTTATCATGGCCCGCGGTGTCGGCAATGCCGCAGGGAGGGCGTTAAATTAATGCTTAAAGGGGAACGGTGTAGAACTGAAAACTGTGCGGTTGAACGAAGGCCCTTCCCGCCCGGTGCACGGCAGACGAGGCGGCGACGTCAGGCGACTGAATACAACATGCAGCTGCGTGAGAAACAGAAAATACGCCGTATTTACGGAGTTCTTGAAAAGCAGTTTTCACGCTATTTGGACAAAGCCACCAAATCGACCGGCGTTACCGGCGAAAAACTGCTGCAACTTCTTGAAATGCGGTTCGACAATATCATTTACCGGCTCGGATTGGCACCTTCAAGGTCAAGCGCACGTCAATTGGTGTTGCATAATCATTTTCGCATCAACGGCAAAAAAGTAAATGTTCCCTCCTACCAGGTTAAACCGGGAGATCTTATTGCCGTAAAGGAAAAGAGTAAGAACCTCGATGCGATCCATACCGCTCTAAAAACAATGAAAGATACCCCTGAATGGCTGAGCATCGATAAAGTGAAGCTTGAAGGTTCTGTTATAGGTATACCTGAACGGTCGGCCATACCTATCGATGTTCAGGAACGTCTGGTCGTTGAATTGTACTCCAGATAAAAGGAGATTTAAGGCACGATGAAATGGAAAAGCTTGATGATGCCGAAAGGCATCCAGATCGAGAAAAACGAAAATATCCAGAACTATGGAAAAGTTATTGTCGAACCGCTTGAACGGGGGTGGGGCCATACCATCGGTAATGCGTTACGGCGGATACTGCTCTCATCCCTGCAGGGGGCGGCGGTAACAACGGTACGCATCGACGGGATTATGCATGAATATTCGACCATCGACGGGGTGGTCGAGGATGTTTCAGATATTATTCTCAATATCAAACAGATAAGGATGCGGCTTTTGGCAGACCACGATACCGTCCTGCGTCTTGAGGTGAGTGGAGAAGGAGAGGTCAAGGCATCCGATATCGAGAGAAACCCGGATGTGGTGATCCTCAATCCGGATCAGCATATCGCGACCATCAATTCGGACGCGAAACTGAAGATTGAGTTGCATGTCGCCGACGGGCGCGGATACGTCGCCGCTGAAACGAACCGCTCGGAAGAAGATCCGGTGGGAACGATCCCCATCGATTCGATTTTTTCACCGGTAACGAAAGTTAATTATACCGTCGAGAACACCCGCGTGGGCCAGCGGACCGACCTCGATAAGATCATTTTCGATATCTGGACGGATGGAAGTCTTTCGGTTGAAGACTCGATAGGCTATGCGGCAAAACTGCTCTACGACCATCTTGATGTTTTCATCAATATCGAGGGAGAATTCGAGCCGGTACAGGAAACGGTTCATGATGAGAAGACGGAGAGACTTCGTCAATTGCTTAAAATGAGAGTCGATGAACTCGAACTTTCGGTCCGTTCCAACAATTGTCTCAGAGCCGCGAACATACACTCGCTGGCCGATCTGGTGAGGAACCAGGAATCCGACATGCTCAAGTATAAAAATTTTGGAAGAAAATCATTGATCGAATTGAATCAGGTATTGTCCAATCTGGGGCTTACGTTCGGTATGGATGTCGATAAGGTACTGGGATCGGGCCAGGAGGCCATCGTATCGTAAGTATACCGGCGGTTTTCGATTGAAGAGTATTTTTTAACAAGCAAAAAAAGGTTTAAACGATGCGTCATCTGGTTGAAGGGCGAAAACTCAACAGGTCGGCGAGCCATCGCCGGGCCATGTTGTCGAATATGGCGGTTTCGATTCTTGATAAAGAGAGAATTACGACGACGGTGCCGAAAGCGAAAGAGGTGCGAAGGGTCGTCGAGCGGCTTATTACCTATGGGAAGATGGGCACCCTGCACGGCATACGGCTTGCCGAGCGCCGTATTAAAAACAAGACGATACTTAAAAAACTCTTTGATGATATTGCGCCGAGCTATAAAGGACGTGAAGGCGGCTACACGCGGATCATCAAGCTGGGTGAACGTCATGGGGATAATGCCCCGGTATCGATTATCGAGCTTACGGGGCGGGGCAGACCCGATGCAATAAGAAAAACGAAGAAAAAAAGCAAGACGAAGAAGAGCAAGACGAGTACGGCCGAGAAAGCCGCTGCTTCCGAGACTGCGGTAAAAGAAGGCGCAGAAGATAAAAAAGAATCAAACAACGGGGTCGTTTCTCAATAAACCGATATATACGTAGTACGCACTATTTGAGGGAAAGGATTTTCCATGGCTGTCAGCTATAAAGAGTTGGGATTCGTCAATACGCGCGAAATGTTTAAAAAGGCCTTTGAAGGCAACTATGCCATTCCGGCGTATAATTTCAACAACATGGAGCAGATCCAGTCGATCATTACCGCCTGCGGTAAATCGAAATCGCCGGTAATCATGCAGGTATCAAGCGGCGCGCGCAAGTATGCCAACGATATTCTTTTACGGTATATGGCGCAGGGCGCCGTCCAGATGGCACGCAGTGCCGGGTACGCCATGCCCGTCGCACTTCATCTCGATCACGGCGACACGTTCGAGTTATGCGTCTCCTGCATCGAAAGCGGATTCTCGTCGGTGATGATTGACGGATCGCACCATCCTTACGATACGAATGTCGAGCTGACAAGAAAAGTCGTCGACTATGCGCACAAGTATGATGTCGCCGTGGAAGGTGAACTCGGTGTCCTTTCGGGAATCGAAGACGACGTCCAGGCGGCGAAATCGATCTACACGCAGCCGGATCAGGTCCAGGATTTCGTCAAGAAAACGGGCGTCGATTCGCTGGCGATCTCTATCGGGACTTCGCACGGCGCCTACAAGTTCAAACCCGAGCAGTGTACGAAGAATGAGCAGGGCGTCCTGGTTCCCCCGCCGCTGCGCTTCGACATTCTCGAAGAAATCGAGAAAAAAATTCCCGGATTCCCGATCGTGCTTCACGGCGCAAGCTCGGTGCTTCCCGAATATGTCAATATGATCAATGCGAACGGCGGCAGACTCAAGGCGGCGGTCGGCATCCCGGCCGAACAACTGCGGCGCGCCGCACGCTCGGCAGTCTGTAAAATCAATATCGATTCGGACGGACGCCTCGTGCTCACGGCGATGGTCCGTAAAGTGTTCAGCGAACAGCCGCAGGAATTCGACCCGCGCAAATATCTCGGTCCGGCACGCGACGAGCTGGTCAAGATGATGATCGACAAGAACGAGAAAGTGCTGGGGAGCGCGGGGAAGGCGTAAATGTAAAAACAGATCAATGTAAAGGTGATAAAGGACCCGGAAACGGGTCTTTTTTATTTGGGATAATTCAACCAAAGAAACAGGCCTGCATGCCATGCCTTACTGTCATCACCATCATTTGGAAGCATCCGTGGAATGCCCGAAGGAAGAAGTATCATCTGGTAATGCCCGACAGCGCGGATGCCGCATATCGGTAAGGTGGGTAAAAAAGAAATGTCGCATGAGAACCGCTTCGGCAAGGGCAGGTAAAGTATGGGCCGGTGGAACACACCTTCACTTATCGAGGCATGGCGCACCGGCCCGTACGGGTATCTGGGAAGTTTCAAATATATCCGGGATGAGTCGGGCTGCCGGAGCATAATGATGCGGCTTCGAACCTGACATCGCAGGAGTTGGAGGATCTTATCGCGTATGTTTTGTCGCTGTGAGAAAGCGGGGAGAGTGAACCGGGCGGAGCTGTCGGAAGAGGACGGCGATAGCGGTGTGCATTAAATGGAAATGCAAATAAATAAAGTAAATGGGGTATCCCTTTATTCAGGTACATTCGCACCCCGACCGTTCTTCATCTTTACCCCTCTCCACGCGTGGAGAGGGGGTCAGGGGGTGAGGCGAATGGAGATGGGTCGGGGCGTGAGGCGACGGGAATGCGTCGAATATAAGACCAATCATTAACCGGAAGCGCCATAGCGAGCACAATCGAACCGGGCCGGATGGAAATGTGGACAACGGAAAGAACTTGACACTGTTGCTTTTCGTTGCCTGAATCAAGGGGATACCCCGTTAAAGTAATTTTAAGCTGAATTCCCAGTTACATGCTTATAAGTTTTAATATTTGTTCCGGTAAATTTGAAAGTTATTTGCATTTTCCATAGACCGGAATTATCTTAATAAAGTAATTGATTCTATAGATACGGCATTAACACTTTAACCCCGGTGGTTGCAATGCCAGGTTATCACGCACAGTGCATCTACGATTCACTTGCATTCCTTCCGCAAGGATTATCGAATGTCAATGGGGGGGGGCGAGGTAGTCCCTTCCGCGAATTTCTGTGGTGCAATACTCCGCGTAATTACGGACATTTTCCTACTGATACCATAACCGTTCGATTTTATTTCGCACCGTACCGGTTGCTAAGGAAGAATAATATAGCCTTTGCACGGGCACGGCGCTATTTCAAATGTTACTATGTTCCAACCGGTAAAACTATTGCCATGATTTGTAAGGAGGTGATTTCAATGTCGGGATTTACATGACGCCGAACACGCCTGATCGATCAACTTTATGAAAAAAAGGATATATGGTATCGATTAAAAGCGAGGAAACACCTGAAGCCGTGTTAGATTTCAAAGTGTTTCCCTGTGTCGATGCCGCATTAGCGGCAACGAACGATTAAAATATACCATTTTTCCCTTTTAAATTCATCACATTTCAAGGAGATTATATGAAAAGATCCATTGTTTCGATGATAATTTCAATCTTTGCAGTGACAGTATTTTCAACGCCGACATGGATGTGGATTGGAAGGTATAATGATGAAACTAATATTTGTGGCCCAGCACATCCATACGGCGATTTGTTCGGTATGTATTTCTGGAATGGTGCACATTTACATCATCCTAACGGGCCAAATCCTTTTTTCGTTTTTAATTTGGAGAATAAGGAGGTAACTTACAGCCATTTAAGAGGAATAAATGGATTTTGGCAGCGTGATGAGTGTGATTTTTTATTTTTTGTAGGTCATGGAGATGTCGGCCATATATGTGGTTGGAATGACGCACAAACCGCTTGCGCTCAAGTGCCGGTGGAGCAATTAAATTTTCATAGTTATACCCGATGGGTATATGTCCATGGGTGTTTTACTTTGAATGAAGATGGAAACTGGGGGCAATTCTGGAATAAATGGTTTCAATCTTTTAAAGGAGTACAGGTTGTAATGGGCCATCGTTGGTATAGTCCTGGAAGTCAGCAGGCTGCATATTTTGGATCAAAATTCTGGCAACTTTGGGCGAAAGATAATGAAGGATCACAAGAAGATCTTCAGTCTGCCTATTTTCACGCTGTAGAATATTCTGCTTGGGAATATGGTGGAGAGGCTTGTGAACCTGCTTTAATAGATGGAAAAACGATATCCGGAGTGCATCCTTACCCCTGGTCGTGGGACAGCTATACCGAGGCAACGAGTCAAGCGGCTAATGACGGCTGTTCTTTTTACTGGTGGGCATCATATGGAGACCCGGAATAATTTTTTCAATAATCTAATTTTTTAAAAGGATATTACTATGTTAAAGTATATGCTTATTCTATGCCTGTTTTTAATCCCGTATTCGATTTCAGCGGAAATAACAGTCAAAAAAGAAAGTGAAAAAATTTTTGTAAAAAGTGATAATAACCGTCCTTCGATCTATAAAATTTCACCACGCGCGTTTTCGGAGTCGGACGCTTCAGAAAAATTAAGATTTCTTGAAACGCAGGGATTCAACCCAATCTCAAGAAAAGAGACAGATAAGGCGATAATTTACGGGAATGAAATCACCGGTCAGTATTTTGATTATAATATCGAAAGAAGTGAGTATCACTATCAGAACCGGAAGTTACTTGGGCTAACTGATGAGGACCTGGCGGATACAGGAAGTATCCGTTCGGTTGCCGATCACTATCTTGAGAAGCTGGCGGGTGAAGAATGCGGATATTATCGTTTTACTGAAAAAAATTGCATATGGATGACTGCTGTAAATGAAGAACCGCGTTTATTCACTGTTTCATATCGCTATGTAAGGGTACTTGATGGGAGAGATGTTAGAGGCGTAACCAGCCGTATTAAAATAGAAATAGGACAAAATCGTAAAATCAAATACTTCTCGATAATAAGTCCGAAGCTTGAGAAGGTAGGTAAAATCGATAAAAAAATGAAAAATTCGGCAATGAAAAAATATCTGAAGGAGTATATTAAGAGTGAAAAATATACGAAGAGGTGGGATGGCGTTAACATTCCCATTAAAAGTACCTGCGTGAAAAGAGGATGGGAGTCGTATTTTTCTGATGATGAAAAGTATCTGGAGCCGTGCATGAGTTTTTTCAATATCGATACCCTCGATAACGGTTTGACAAAAGGCCGCGAAATTCATATTCCGGTTGATGTCGCAAAAATTCCTAATACAAATGAGGAAGATGTTTTTGAATATGAACGACATGCAAAATAGTGAAAATAAGTAGTGATTGAAATGAACAGAGGCCGCCGCATTCCGGCGGTCTCAATTAAAGAGAAAGGCGCCGGCATCCATGTCTCGTAAACAGTGTTTAACGCTCGCCTGTTTGTCATGCATTATGATTTCTTCTCCCGTTTCTTCCGGCGAATGGACCTTGGTCAACCCGTCCCTTACGCCGCAATTTCTGCGTAGCGCATACTTTTTTTCCCCTGCGGTCGGCTGGGTGGGCGGAAGAAACGGCGCAATTTACCATACTATCGACTCTGGCAACACCTGGCGAATGCAGCAGCCGCCGAGAAACGCCTGGATAAATTCATTTTCTTTCCATGATGAGAACAACGGGTGGGCGGTGGGAAAATATGGTTTTTTCACCACCACGGACGGCGGCAGTACATGGACAGATCGGCCACTCGCGGGTTTCTCGAATATGTCGGGTGAAAAAATATATTTCGTAAATAGGAACAATGGATGGCTGGTACTCGCCGATAATATAAACCATAGGGGATTCCTTTACCATACGGAAGACGGGGGGGTGACCTGGAATGACCTGTCGGGTACGGTTGGGGAGCCGCATTTGAACGACATGGTTTTTCTTGACGACACGACCGGCTTCATCTGCAGGGGCGCGTATATCGCACGAACGGAAAACGGCGGAAAAACATGGATAACCGCGGACACGGCGCCTGAAGAACTGGGAACATACACGTGGCTGCAGATGTTCGACAAACAGACAGGGTATTGCCTAGGCCGGTTCGGCCTTGTCAAGACCGTCGACGGCGGTACGACATGGAGTGAGGTTACCCGTATAGGCGGAAACGCAGGCAAGTCGCTCATGCATTTTTCCTCGATCGATACGGGCTTTATCCTAATGTTGTCGATACCTGCATATATATGCAGAACCTATAACGGCGGCGCCACCTGGATCGACGATTCGCTGCCGTTTGAGATGTGCTACATCAGCGGGTTAAATTTTCCCGAGCCCCGGAAGGGAATAGCGGTTTCGCAGGACGGCTCAATATACCGTATTCTTGGTGGAGCGGGCGACACGATTTATAAAATTACGCAGGGTAATGGTGATGAGCTGCAGTGCGTCGATTTCAGCGATGAGATGAGAGGCTTTGCCGGCACTGGCTACGTTTTCCCCAGAGATTCCGCGCTTCTCTATACGGATGACGGCGGCACTACGTGGAACAAGCGGGCGATTCCGGTTCCCACGGTAGATAAGCTGCTGTGCCTCGATTCTTCAATGTTGATTGTCCATAGTTTATTACCCGAAAGTATTAAAACATTAAAAAGCACCGATTGGGGCTTTAGCTGGACAACGGCGGGGGATTTCGGCCAGATTGCCTGCATGAAGACAATCGATAACACGCCCGGCGCAGCCTGCATTCTTACAGTTAATCAAACAGTTAATCAAAGAGAACTTTTCATGACTCGTGATACCGGAAAGACCTGGGTGAACAGGGGGGCTATTCCTAACGACACATTAGGCGGATTTACATCCCGCCCGTCATCCCTGCACTTTTTGAATTCCGATACAGGGTGGGCGTTCGGAGAGAATATCCATTATACAACAGACGGTGGGGCGACATGGTCCGCCATCACGGATTCTTTACCGTTTTTATGTAATTTATATTCAAGAAGCGATATAACCTTCATCTCTCCAAACACGGGATGGGCTGTCGGATATTCCGGAAGCATTCATGGCGACGGACATATTTTCCGTACCGACGATGGAGGCAGAACGTGGCGCGAGCAGGCTTCGATTTCCTATTTTCCCGACTGGTATCTGGGTCCCGAGAATGCCACTTCCCACGAATTTAAAAAAATAGTAGCGCTCGACGACGGAAAACGCGCCTGGGTGCTTGACGCGGATATAGGAGCCGCCGGTGTCCTGCACACCGTCGACGGGGGCGAGCACTGGGTGCAGGATTCGATTCCCGCGTCGCCGGGAATGGAATTTACCGATCTGCATCTCAACCGCCATTCCAATACGTTATGGCTGACAAGCCGTTCGTTCGGCATCTGGAAGCAGGAATTGACGGAGCAGGGGGTGACCGGGAATCCTGCACCAAGGTTAAGACCGGTATGGCGTGGCCGGGGCACCTATTACAACGGCATATTGACAATCCCCTTGTTTCACATTACCGGATTGATGACCGTAAGGCTGTATAACGTTTCGGGGCGTATGGTGTATTCGAAGAAATTAGCCGGTACAGGAGGACCGTTGGTTCTGCCGTTGACACTGCCGTCCGGTTATTATATCGGTTGTATTCACAGCGGCGACAACCAGTGCCGGGAGAATGATCTTCTTTTCACCACTCACGTGTTGGAATAGGATAAGTTCGTTACAGTTGTATAATCATTGCTTCGCTTTTACCACCACATATGTCGGTAATTCCGCCACCACCAAGCGTTTGATATTATTCTTCGTTTGCTGCTTGTCGGGCTTTTTCGCCAGGTACTTTATGAGGTGGTATGGTTGTTGCGTTTATTTTTTCCTTCGCATTATTCCGACGACGGTCATAATAGCCCCGGCAATAATCAGGATTACTGCGACGACGGGTTGCGCGTTTCCGAATAAGGTCAGCAATTTGAACTGCACTCCCATTGACGGAAGAATAAATGACCCGATTCCGAGGATCAGAAAAACAATTCCCCATGATATCATGGCGCGACTCCTTTGGCTGGGATTAGGTAATTGGGTAACGGACAGCCGTGTCAAATACCTATTGTATCGTTATTGTCCCTACTATTCAATGACGCGGAACCCGGCTGATATTTTTCCCGGTGCGGAGGCCTCATTTCCTGCGGGCAAGAGCGGCGACCGCTTTTTCCAGACCTTCCAGCGACAGTTCGAACATCGGAAATATCTCCCGGATAAGCCGTATCGTACGCGTATAGTCCCATGCCTCAGGAAATAAGGGATTTATCCATACGGCATGCGGAAAGGTCTTTGCAATGAATGTAAGCCTTTCGATGCTCGGTTTTCCCGATCGTTCTTCGAGATGGATGGTCCCGTTCGCTGCTGTAAGCTCGGCGGGAGCCATGCTTGCATCCCCCACGATGATGAACCGGGTTTCGGAATCAAGGCGTATAAGGTCGTCCACCGGGAACGGCCCGGACCGCCGCTGCGGGTCCTCCCAGAGATTTTTATAAATCGTGTTGTGAAAGAAGAAAGTCTTCAGTTCCTTGAACTGTGCCCGTGCGTAATTGAAAAGGGTCTGAACGAGTTCGACATAAGGGTCCATCGACCACCCTCCGTTATCAACGGCAAGAATCACTTTCAGCCGGTCTTTCATGCTCCGCTCGAATACGATCTCTATTTCGCCGGCCTTTTTCATGGTTTCATAGACGGTTGCATCGACGTTCACCCTGTCCTTCGGACCCGCGGGAACCATATTTCTGAGCCGCTTGAGCGCCTCTCCTATCTGTGAAGCGGTCATGGGCCCCTCCCCGGAATAATCCCTGTAGCGCCGGTCCAGTGCCGTCTTGATCGCGGACCGGTGCATTGACCCCCCGCCGATTCTCATACCTCCCGGGTGATAGCCGGAATGTCCTACGGGGGATGTGCCCCGAGTCCCTATCCATCTGCTCCCGCCGTGATGTTCCCCGGTCTGCTCCTTGAGCCGGTTGAGAAAATAGGCGACAAGTTCGTCGTCGGTCATCGTTGACAGCGCTTCTTCATCAACTTTCAGGGCATGCGCCAGGCCGCCCGGATCTTTCAGCCACTCGTCAAGCATGGCGCGCGCGATCTCCGACAATTCATGCTCCTGCGGATCCATCAGTTCGACGCCTTGGAAGTGATGCGCGAAAATCCGGTCGTAACAATCGAAGTGTTTTTCGCTTTTTACACAGATGGCGCGCGCCCCGATATAGAAATCATCGATGGAATTGATGATTCCCCCATGCAACGCCTGATGCAGCCGCAGGAATGAGGTGGGCGACACCGGGATGCCGTTGTGCTTCATAAGATAAAAGAAATCAACGAACATGGGGGGACCTCTAACAATTCCTCGCGGGGACGGGCATTGACTAACGCCTTATCGCTTCCAGCGCCGTCGAGTAATCGTGACTCTTTTTAAAAAGTATCCCCAAAAAGGGGACATCCCCCTTCAGCGCTTTCGGCCTGAAATCGGGGTCCGCCTTAAGCGCCCGTATCCAGTTGATCAGTTCCCTCGTTGCCGGTTTCTTCTCGATGCCCCCGATTTCCCTGAGACGATAGAATGTTTTCACGGCGCCCTCGAGCAATTCATTGTCAATATCGGCGAAATGCGCCTGCACGATTTTTCTCATCGTATCGGGTTCAGGAAACGCGATATGATGAAAATTGCACCTTCCCAGAAACGGATCCGACAGGTCTTTTTTCGCGTTCGACGTTATGATGATCACCGGCCGGTGTTTCGTCCTGATCGTCCGGTCGATTTCGATGATGTCGAATTCCATCTGGTCCAGAACATCCAGCATGTCGTCCTGGAAATCCGTATCGGCCTTGTCGATCTCGTCGATGAGCAGGATGACCCGCTCGTCCGATACGAACGCCTGCCCTATTTTGCCCATGCGGATGTACTCTTCGATAGTGCTTACATCACGTTTCGAATCGCCGAAGCGGCTGTCGTTCAGGCGGGTGAGCGTGTCGTACAGATACAGCGCGTCGACAAGCTTCATGCTCGATTTCACGTTGAGGACGATCAGCCTCATGCGAAACGCTTCGGCAATCGCATGGGCAAGCATGGTCTTGCCGGTGCCCGGCTCGCCTTTAAGCAGCAGCGGCATTTCAAGAGCCATGGAAATGTTCACGATTTTTGCCAGTTCGTCATCCAGAACGTAGCGGGATGCACCGGTGAATTCCTTTTTATGAGTATCGTCGTACATGGACACGCTCCTTGGTGGAATGAGGAAAATACATCAGTTCAACGCCAATCTTACTATTAACGGACTTAGATATTGTTTCAAATGTAAGTGAAGGAAAGTAAGGGCGTATTCCCCTTGAAATTCGCCTGTGGTTTGGTAGAACCACCGCCAGGAAGGGGCTAGTTGGCAGTTTTAATCGGTTTTCACACTGGACTATTCGAAAACATATATTTCCATAACGTGCTGATAGAGCTATAGTTTAGTCTGAATTATTCGTAAAGTAAACTTATGATGTCTCCTTCGTAATAGAGAGATAGGAAAAGGAGAAGGTATTCTCTTAAGTGCCTGGTAATAAGAAAATTATTTTTTATATGTGCTTTGCCGTTTTCTCCTAACTTCTTTGCATATTCGGGCTCATTCAAGAGTTGTTTTATCCAGTAACCCGTTCCTTCGATGGAATGTGTCAGTATACCGGAATATTTATGCGTTATCTGCAGGGGGATTCCTCCGACAGCTGAGGCAATGACGGGTTTTGCTTTCCAGAGTGCTTCAGTTACAGTTAAGGCAAAACCTTCTCTGATTGATTTTTGCAGGATTATTGTAGATGCCCGCTGCAGGGCATTTATTTCTATATCGTTGTGAGTTGGGTCGATAATCAGGACATGGATATCAGGATCGTTCCCGGCTTTTTCTTTGACTTTGGTAAGTACTTTGTCATGTTCCGGATCATCAGTGGCAATATTACCGGCGAGTACCAGCTGGCAGTTTACATATTTCCTGGCAGTCTTAAAGGCGTCAACTACTCCTATCGGATCTTTTAAAAAATCGTATCGTGAAATTTGGCTTATTATAGGCTTGTCGTTGTTTATCTTATACTTGTTCAGCACTGAATCTATAACCTTTGCAGGAAGTTCTTTGTTTTTATCACTCAACGGATCTATGGAAGGGGAGATCATGTATTGAGGTATCGGTAAATGTCTGGCAAAGACTGGAGCGGAGAAAATCGCCGCGTCATATCGGGATGCATAATCTTTTATAAAATTCCATACTTTAGTATACGGTTGTGAAATGTCTGCATGGCAGCGCCACACCCACTTCTTGTCTGTTTTATCTCTTTTTTCAACTAGAACGATAGGCTGAGGGTCATGTACAAATATTATATCACCTGAGAACTTTAAAAAGTTAATATTTTCTCTGCTGATGTCGAGGAAGTAATCAAGTTCTTCTTTAGAAACATCGACATCTTTTCCATGCAGGGCGTTATGGAATTTTTTGGTAATATTGAAAAACCTGTTGTCTCCGCGTATTACGTCCCAGTAAGTTTTTACATTCAGTTCGTTCAGTAGCGGTACCATGCAGTGAAGTATCTCTGCAACTCCGCCGCCTACTGCCGTTGAATTTATAGTTTGGACTATTTTCCCGGAGAGCCGTTCTGCCAGAAGATATAATTCTTCTATTCTGCTTTTCCCGATTATTTCCTCGTAATCTTTTACCTTAGCCATTATATTTTCAGACCGATCAAAGAAATTAATTTTTTCCTCAGACCTTCCAGCGTATATGTGTAGGGGTCAAGTTTAGAGATTTCTTCCGATATTTTATTTTCACCGATATCTCTGAGCCAGCGGGAAAAATCATTGTCTTTTTTCTTTAAACGCAACCTTGCTTCGAAAATATGAAAATACAGAGAATCAATGCTTATATTATTTAGTATTTCGTAAAATTCATATAGATTATTCGCTGCCTGGTGTGTGGGTAGTATAAAAGTCCTGCAGCTCATAAAATGGAATTCTTCTCCTTCGGGACAGTTTCTCAGCTGCATTTTTTCATTAAGAAAATTTTCGATTAATTCAATAAATTTTGCCCTTAGTTCTTCAATAGTTTTAAACTGGACTATGTCTACACTTGCAATTTTTTCACCCAGAATATCTTCTTGAAGGATGTTAATAATCCAGTAAGCAAAATCATTAGGCGGTTCTGGTGAGAGATAGTGGTGTTGCTGCAGAAATCTATGCGTATGGTAGTAAATAGATGAATCAGGTATTTCTTTAATACCCTGTAGGAGTTCGGCTAGATTTTTTGCGTTTCTGCCGAGGAGTTCTACCTGGGTGAATTCAGTACAGAAATAAAATGGTTCTGCCATGATAGTCTGATAAGTTGATATATAGTACAGATATTATAGTATATAAATTTTTCAATTTTTTCAAGTCAATTCCGGAAAATTATATGAGCGCTATCATCATTTCAGGTAAAATCCTGGAATTGCTGCCGATTCAACTATGACATTCAGGATCAAAATAGGTATCCAGAGGGATAAAAAGCAATATTTGGAAATAATTGGCAACAGCTATCGCAAGAAGCGTCTGCAATTTCCAAATCGATCTCCTCCACCGGCACCAGTTTCGCCGGTTCATCCCGTCTTCACCGCCCACGTACGCATTAAGACCGTCACATCCGCCTTGTCCATATTGCCTTCGGCAATGGAAGGAACCTTACTGCACTACTCCCATCCCCCTTCATGAAACGGCCTTGCGCTCGAAGGGCACATAATAAAAAAACGGCAGCGCTACTGCCGATTTTTATTATCTCATGTCAGATAGGGAAATCGGCGGTGTCAGAACGCCTCGCCGTCGATCTGAACGCCGTTCTCGAAGTTGACTTCGGCGATTTTCCGCCCTTTCTCGTTGTACCCGTAAATTTTCCCGTGCTTTTTTCCGTCCACCAGGGTTCCCTCTTCGCTTTTCTGGCCGTTTTCATGATACATGGTATAGGGACCGTCGTAAACGTTGTTGTTCCACGTGTACTCTTCCTTCAGGTTGCAGTTTGGGTACCACTTCTGTTCAATGCCGGAAGGGTTGCCCGCGACATAGGTCATAAGATGGATTTTGTTGCCCAGGGAGTCGTAGGTAATTTCCTGTCCCTCCTTTTTGCCGTCTTTATAAGGCGTTTCCGAGGCTTTTTTCCCGTCCTTGAAATAGGTGTACGTGGTTCCCTGCGGCATGTCATCGATATAGGACGCCTCACTTCTTAGTGTGCCGTCGTCGTACCATGATTTGTCGGTGCCGTTGAGTCTTTCGTCTTTGTAAAATGACTCCTGTATTTTTTGGCCGTTGGGCGCATAGATAACCTTGATACTGTCGGGCTTTCCGGTTTTCCCGAAATACTGGTCGGACTGGAGCTTGCCGTCTTCGAAATAAAAGACGGTACGGCTCGGGATTTTCCCCCTTTTATAGTAATTGACTTTTTTCGGTTTACCGTTGGGATGGGTCTCTTCGACGACCTCTTTGAGGGAGCCGCCCCCGCAGCCCGCCAGACCGGCAATGACGCATGAGATTACTAATGATCTTAATTGCATACAAACGCTCCTTTGATGAGATGTATGATGCATTGAAGACGATTTAATCGAATAACTGAAATATGTTTTATGAGAGGCGTGCAGTCAACAAAATATGGAAAATGGGATGTATTGCTGCGGCTGGAGATGGCGTGCGGGCATGCGCGGAGTTATGTATATTTCGTCGTCGAACCCTGAATCGAGGAGCACCATGCGGTTTCGTCCGTGTATTGATATTCATAACGGCAAAGTCAAACAGATCGTCGGCAGCACCCTGAACGATGGCGCTGATCCGGTCACGAACTTTGAATCTGTGCTGCCCCCCTCCCACTTTGCCGGGATGTATCGAAAAAACAAGCTTTACGGCGGTCATGTCATTATGCTCGGTAAAGGGAATGACGCTGCTGCCATCGATGCACTGAGAGCTTTTCCGGGAGGACTGCAGGCGGGCGGGGGAATTGCCCCTGAAAATGCGGCAATTTTTCTCGATGCCGGAGCATCGCATGTCATCGTGACCTCGTATGTTTTCAGGGAGGGCGCCCTGCAGTGGGACCGGCTGGCCGCGATGGGGCGGGCCGTCGGAAGGGAGCGGCTGGTGCTCGATCTGAGTTGCATAAAGCGTGGCGGCAGCTATATCGTCGTCACCGACCGGTGGCGGAACGAGACCGATGTGACGCTGTCGCGGCAGCTCTTCGGACAGCTCGGCGACCGTTGCGACGAATTCCTCATTCATGCCGCCCATGTCGAAGGGATGCGCGGTGGAATCGATGCGGAACTGATACAACTCCTGAGTGATTGCGCGCAGCAACCGATAACCTATGCCGGCGGAGTGCGTTCGATTGACGACCTGGAACTTGTTGCCGCAGCCGGCAGGGAGCGCATCGACGTCACCGTCGGCAGTGCGCTCGATCTGTTCGGGGGGGGGCTTGCGTACCGGAAGGTGGTCGAGTGGTTCGGGGAGAGGGGAAGGAAGAAGGCGGAAGGGTGAAGGATGAAAGACGAAAATAAATCTTTTTACTATTGTCTGTTGCCTATTGATACAACGAGGGAATAGATGTCCATCAAAGAGAATCGGCCGGATCAATCGCGCCGCAGCGTAACCGCTGCATTTCGTCAATTCGGCGCGATGGCTGTCGCCCTTATCGTCGTTTTCGGCTGCGGCGGGAAGCACCGGAAACACAAGCGGACCTTTTTCCGGATGGACACCGTTACCGATATCACGGTAGTGCTGCCCGAAGGGGATGACCTTAAGCCGATCTGGCGCTCAGTCGATTCGCTGTTGCTCGACTGGGAGGAGCGTTTTTCGGTGACCGGTGAAAAGTCGGAAGTGCAGGCGCTCAACCGCCGCACGCAGCAGGCGATGCCGGTGGGCAGGCAGCTCGCCGCGATTATCGCTTTCGCGCTGCGCTGCGGCGATACGCTCGATGGCGGTTTCGACCTCACCATCCTCCCGGTCAAGGAGGTGTGGGGGTTCGGCGAACAGGCGTCCGAAAGCATGCCCCTGCCGGTTGATGCGCAGGTCGATTCGGCGCTCGTATGCGTTAATTACAAGAACATCCGGTTGAACGATGCCGACGATTCGGTCTTCTTTGCGTCCCCCGCGACCCGGATCGATATCGGAGGTATCGCCAAAGGATTCGTGCTGCACGAAGTCGCCCGGGTGCTCGATGCACGCAACATCGCCGATTATCTGGTCGTCGCGGGCGGCGATGTCGTGGGCAAAGGCAGACGTCCCGACGGTAAACCGTGGCTGGTCGGCATCCAGCATCCGCGAAGCACGGACAGCCTCCTTGGAACACTGTCGCTCGACAACGCATCGGTGGTGACCAGCGGCGACTATGAACGGTTCCGTATCGTCGACGGGAAACGCTACCACCATATATTCAACAGCCATACCGGACGAAGCTGCCTTGCCAATCAAAGCGTGACCGTTTCGGGAGAGAACCCGGTCGAGGTGGATGTGCTCTCAACCGGGCTGTTCTGCCGCAGCGCCGGCGAGATTGTCGCGTATATCAATAAACGGCCGGGGTTTCAGTGCCTGGTGGTCGATTCAACGGGGAAGATTTTTAAGAGCAGCGGGTGGAAGGGGGAAGTGGGTAAGGGAAGAAAGTGAGGAAGGTGCTCAACTAATGATACAATCATCGCCATAGCATACAGACATCCTCATTACCCCCGCCCGCACAGCCAGGCGACACATTCGTCAACGGTCCCGGTTGCATGAGACCGCTGCAGATAAAAGAGATGACCTGTGACCGTCGAGGGCAATGCCGGACGATCACCGTCCGCCCGGCAGGTACACGATCCTGCTGTCCGTAAAATCCGGACATTTCACCCTGACAAGCAGCACCATGGCGGCAGTTGACATGTCGATGGAGCGCCGGTACGGCGCCTCTTCCGTGAATGACGCCGCCAGTCTTCCGTCCACGGTCAGAACTTCGGTCGTCACCGTACCGCTCAGCGGGACGTCGATCAGGAGGATTCCGTCGTTGCGAGCTTTAACCGAGATACTTGCTGGCCAAGTGGACGGTGTTTTCCGGTCCCGGATAGTAACCGAATTCGGCACGGCGACCGAGTCGAGCGTACCTGTCGGCGCTCCCGCGGTATTGAATGCCGTAAGCTTTATACTCACCGCATTGGCCGGTACACCAAGTTTCTTGTTGATGCGCAGGGAGTCGGTGGGCAATACCGCCGTGCTGTCGACAGTCGCGATTACGGCGCCCCCGGCAGCGCAGAACTGCGTTTTCACCTTGCCGGGGAAGAAGACGCCAAATGTTCCGGTGAGCGTTACCGTATCGGCAGTCTGCTGCGCCGCGAATCTTTTCGTAATAAGCCCCGCACTGTTGACCGCGAGCACCGGCCCGAGCGAGCGGGCGGCGTACCAGTTCTCGACGAACTTTGTCGAATCGCCGGCTGATAGGGAAACGAGTGGACCGAGAACCTCGACCTCCAGCATATCGTAATTTGAATAGGTATAGACTTGCACCGAAGCCCCGCTGTCGGGATAAGTCTTCCCTTCCTGGTAAGTGAAGGTCTTTACGTATGCATATCCGCTCTGCCGGTCGTTGAAGCAGATCCAGCCTGCCCTGCAGTCGGCACCGATTTTGCCTACCTCCTTGAGGTACTGGACTCCCATGATGTTGCCCTCGGCGGCATTCGGTTTCCACTGGGTGTCGTCGGTGCCTTCATTCATGTATTGTACATACCCTTTTCCGCCGCCCAGTGTACTTGACGGGTTGCGCTGAAAGTAGACCCAGCAGTTCGAGTCGCTGGCGCAGGCGGTCTGAGTGATGTCCCAGATCCCGTGGGTTAACGTTTGAGTGCCTTTGTTGAGCATGGTCATTTCGACTCTTACCCGCGTCGAAGCTTTATAAAGGGTGATCTGCCGTTTGAACAGCAGTCCTTGGTGTTTCTCGTATATGTCCTTGCTGCTGTTTTCGACCTGACTTTCGAGCATGAGCACCACCGAATCACTATTGTTCACCACCTCGGTGCATGTGTAAGGATTAAAATCCAGATTGGGGGGTGAGGGCCAGCCGAAGTCGGATTGCGGTGAAGGAAGCATCCTGAAGCCGCCGACCATATCATTGCCGTTAAAGGGCATCTGTTGCGCATCATAGATGTAGAGTGACGCATTGGTTCCCAGGTTGTACTGCATGACCCGGCCGCCGAGTTTCGGGACG
The DNA here is from genome assembly GCA_016929415.1 of Chitinispirillaceae bacterium. Lineage (GTDB taxonomy): Bacteria > Fibrobacterota > Chitinivibrionia > Chitinivibrionales > Chitinispirillaceae > JAFGNB01. Next base: position 38,995 of record JAFGIW010000095.1, read on the forward strand.
ACGGCAAGGGTGACAATGTCGTTTTTTGCGGCATAGACCATGTCCCATTCGGCGCTCCAGCCGTTGTAGCCTGTTTTCTTCTCGAATGTGACATTGTACGTTTGAGCCCAAAGCGCTCCGAAGAGAAACAGGCATGGGAATGAAAGTTTTACTGTTGTTCGCATGGTAACTCCCCTGGATCAGTGTTGGTTTTAATGGAATATGGTAAATGTCGCTGCTTTCAAACTACTCTTGTGCAGAAACCTCCACAATGCCAGCAGCTGAGGCACCATCCTTTCAAAATCTTCAAACCGAAGACTGTTCGGGCCGTCGCAGAGCGCATGACCGGGATCGGGATGCACCTCGAAAAAGAGGCCGTCAACTCCCATTGTCAACGCGGCTTTTGCGAGCGGAAGCGCGCTGTCGCGATCCCCCGATGAGCAGCCTTTCCCGCCGCCGGGATACTGTACGCTGTGGGTGGCGTCGAAAATGACTGGTTTGCCGAAAGATTGAAGTGTAGCAAAACCGGCAAAGTCGACGACTAGGCGGTTGTACCCGAAAAAGGTCCCCCGCTCAGTGATCCAGCAGTTTTTTCCCGCCTTTTCAATCGGATGCATCATCTCTGCCGGTGAAAGGAACTGACCCTTTTTAATATTGACGATTTTTCCGGTGCGGCCCGCCGCCAGAAGAAGATCGGTCTGCCGGCAGAGCAGTGCCGGGATTTGAATAATGTCGACGACCGAGGCCGCTTCGGCTGCTTGAGCGGATTCGTGGATATCGGTGAGAAGCGGCAGGCCGGTCTCTTTTTGAACCTGATCGAGGATACGAAGTCCCTCCTGCGGGCCCGGACCGCGATAGGCATCACGGGAGGTTCGGTTCGCCTTATCGTATGATGCCTTGAAAATGATATCGATCCGGTTTCCCTCGGCGAGAGCAGCGAGTTTTTCACCGATCCTCAGACAAAGATCAAGCGATTCGATGACACAAGGCCCTGCGATTATAAACAATTTGTCGGGAAATCGCGGTTTCCAACAGTCGGTTTTAGAATTTTCGACCCGGCTTCTTTTCGCGCCTTTCATCATTAGGTTGACTCTCGTTTTTCGATGAACGTATATTTATCGGCTAATTAATTTGCATAACAATGCAATATAAATTTTTCCTGCATAAGAAACAGATTTTTAACTTCAAACGTGGAGGGATTCATGGGAATTAAAGTTGGTATTAACGGTTTCGGCAGAATCGGCCGTCTGGTTTTGCGGGCTGCATGCAAACGCAACGACATCGAGATTGTCGGCCTGAACGATCCATTTCTTACCGCCGATTACATGGCCTATCTGTTAAAATATGATTCGGTCCATGGAAGATTCAACGGCTCCGTCGCTGCAAAAGACGGCAAACTGGTTGTCGACGGTAAAGAAGTCGCCGTTTTTTCCGAGAAGAATCCTGCCGATATCGGCTGGGCAAAATGCGGCGCGGAATACGTTGTAGAGTCAACCGGCGTCTTTCTTACGAAAGAAAAATGTCAGGGGCATATCGATGCCGGCGCGAAGCGGGTCGTCATGTCCGCTCCCTCAAAAGACGACACCCCGATGTTCGTCATGGGAGTGAATCACACTACCTATACGGCTGACATGAAGTTCGTTTCCAATGCTTCCTGCACGACGAATTGTCTCGCCCCGGTGGCGAAAGTGCTTCATGACAATTTCGGGATTCTCGAAGGCTTGATGACGACCATCCACGCGATGACCTCTACTCAAAAGGTCGCCGACGGGCCGTCGGGAAAAAAGTGGCGTGACGGCCGGGCCGCGAGCGCGAATATCATTCCCGCCAGCACCGGTGCCGCAAAAGCGGTCGGCAAGGTCATTCCTGAACTCAACGGTAAACTCACCGGTATGGCATTCCGCGTTCCGGTTTTCGACGTCTCGGTGGTCGATCTTACCTGTCGTCTTGCCAAAAGCGCCACCTACGACCAGATTAAAGACGCGATGAAGGCCGCAGCCGCAGGTCCGATGAAGGGAATTCTCGCCTATACCGAAGAGCAGGTCGTTTCGCAGGACTTTGTCGGTGAAACCTGCACCAGCATATTCGACGCCGCCGCGGGCATCTCCCTGACCGATACTTTTTGCAAGGTCGTCGCATGGTACGATAATGAAATGGGGTATTCGACAAAGGTCCTCGAGTTTATCGCCTATATGGATACCGTCAAGTAATGACCGTTTTGTTCATATGGAGATGTTGATTATAAAAAGAGGCCCCCGGCGAGTGGGCCTTTTCATTTATGGGTATATTAATTCTGTAATTTTACAGCATATTTAGCGAGGAGGAGATATGGCTATTACAAAAAAGACGGTTCGTGATATACCACTGAAAGACGAACGGGTCATCATGCGGGTCGATTTTAATGTGCCGATGAAGGAGGGTGCCATTCAGGACGACACCAGGATCGTCGCCTCATTGCCGACGATCAACTACATACTCGAGCAGGGTGCCAGAAGTCTGGTACTTATGTCGCATCTTGGTGATCCGAAGAAAGATATTAAAAAGGCAAAGGAGAAGGCGGAAAAAGACGGCAAGCCTTTTGACGAAAAGAAGTTCAGCGACGGGAAGCATCGTATGGCGCCGCTTGCCGTCCATCTCGCCAGGCTCCTCGGTAAAGAGGTCGCGTTTGCCCCCGATTGTCTGAGTGAAAACACCGCGAAGATGGTTGCCCGACTTCCGCAGGGCGGAGTGCTTCTCCTTGAAAACACCCGTTTCCACAACGGGGAAATGTCGAAGGATCAGGCCGAGCGCGAGGCGATGGCGAAAGTGCTGGCAAGCTACGGGGATGTGTATGTCAACGATGCCTTCGGATCGGCACACCGGGCCCATGTATCGACCCAGGCCGTTGCCCAGTTCCTGCCTGCGGTCGCCGGGTTTCTCATGGAAAAGGAGCTCGAGTTTCTCGAGGATAAAATCGTCAAGAATCCGCAGAAACCGTTTGTGGCCGTTATCGGCGGCGCGAAAGTGTCGTCGAAGATCGGCGTGCTTGAAAGCCTTCTCTCCAAAGTGGATGCGCTGATTATCGGCGGCGGCATGACCTATACATTTTTAAAGGCAAAAGGTGTTGGTGTGGGCAAGTCGCTCGTCGAAGATGATATGGTCGAGACTGCCGCTTCGGTCATGAAAAAAGCCGATGCGACCGGAGTCAAATTCTATCTGCCCATCGACCACGTGGTAACGCAGGAGTTCTCCGTCGATGCCCCTTCGAAGGCAACTGCCGGAGAAGTGATTGATGACGGCTGGCTTGGAATGGATATCGGTCCGAAGAGTATCGCCCTTTTCAAAGAGAAGCTTGCCGGAGCCAAAACCGTCTTCTGGAACGGTCCGATGGGGGTCTTCGAGTTCCCGAACTTCGCCGCTGGCACGACAACGATGGCTGAGACTCTTGCCGGACTCACCGGAGCGATCACGGTCATCGGCGGCGGGGATTCGGTGTCCGCCGTGAAAAAGGCGAAACTCGACAACAAAATGTCCCACATCTCCACCGGCGGCGGCGCGTCGCTCGAGCTGGTGGAGGGGAAGGAGTTACCGGGAGTCAAGGCGTTGATGGACCGGTAGCGGTGGCGGTCATGGGGATGAGTATCCGCTTCTGCGGGAGAGGCCCGATGCCCTTCACGCAGAAGCGGGCGGGGGTTTTCAAGAGGCGATGCCCCCTTGAAAGCGTTCATTGCAGATTCGGGGAAGCGGCCCCCTGTTCAGGTTGAAAAACCGCTGTCCCCCATACTATTTTTTAAAGTTTTAAAGCGACAATAAGAGGAGAAATCATGGATCGAAAGAAGTTCATTGCTGGCAACTGGAAAATGAATACCACGATTGACGATGCATGCCGGCTGGCTGAAGAGACCGTTAACGCCATGGTCGGGGTGACTGATGTGGATATCGCGATCTGCCCTCCCTACACCAATCTTTCGGAAGTTTCAAAAGTCATTAAAGGATCGGCGGTGAAACTGGGCGCTCAGGACGTTCACTGGGAGGTTTCAGGTGCGTATACCGGCAAAGTCAGTTGTTCGATGCTGAAAAGTGTCGGGGTAACCTATGTGATCATCGGACACTCGGAACAGCGGCAGTATTTCCATGAAACCGATGAAACGGTAAATAAAAAGATAAGAGCGGCACTTGCCGCAGGGCTTCTGCCGATCATCTGTGTCGGCGAAATGCTTGATGAGCGTAAGAGCGGCAAGATGGATGCCGTAATCGAACGGCAGACCGGGGGCGCTTTTACGGGACTCTCACGGGAAGATGCTTTAAAATGCACCATCGCCTATGAGCCGGTCTGGGCGATAGGAACCGGGGAAACGGCGACGCCGAAACAGGCAAACGACGCCCATATTTTCATCAGAAAAATTTGTGCGGGGCTGTACGGAGACCAGGCGGCGAATGAAATCCGCATCCAGTACGGCGGCAGCATGAAACCCGAAAACGCAAAGGA
>JAFGIW010000096.1 GCA_016929415.1 Chitinispirillaceae bacterium
CGAAACGGCCGATGAAACGACGAAACGGCCAATGAAACGACGAAACGGCCGATGAAACGACGAAACGGCTAATGAAATGACGAAACGGCTAATGAAATGACGAAACGGCCGATGAAACGATGCAATTAATTAAAAATCAATAAGTTGTAGAAAAACTAAAGATTTTAGACTTTTTTCTCCCTTCCACCCCCCGAAAAGATGGCGATTACCAATACGATCGGAGGGAATGGTCGCATTTTTGCGAATCGATATGCGAATGGTCGCAAAAATGCGACTGTTTAAGGCTGCATTGATCTCACCTTTTTTAGAATTCGAATATCCCCTTTATACCCTCAGACCGTGCAAATTATCGTAAAAAGGCCGTTTTTCATCTTTACCGGCAATGCCCCGCACGTTCAATTAACAATTGGCATGATTGTTGCAATTTCACCGGAACGTTACCGATCGTAACAATTAACAGAAGGTTAACCTTACTTTCAACAATTTAAAAGAAAGGAGTCCGTCATGAACCGTCACGAGAACAACAAGTTCCTGATGTACGGGGCTGCTCAGGCGGTGTGTAAAAAGCACCGTGAAACGATCGACTCGATGCCGCCCCTGGTTGAGGCGGTAAAGAGCTTCGACGATTCAATCCCGGTCATTGTCCAGCGCGACAATGAATACGTGGGCATTTCGGCAGGCGCCGCTTCGGCGAAAAACGCAGCGTACGAAGTGCTGTACGACAAGCTGCTGCAAACCAAGGATGCGCTGTTCGTCTACGGAAGAAAAAGCGATAACGAACAGCTCAAGGCGGAATGCGGCATCAGTCACAGCGACGTGAAGCACCTGCGCGAAAACACCATGCTGCAGCTTTGCGTAAGAATCGCCGGCCTGGCGAAAACATACGCAAAGGAACTCGAACCCTACGGCATCACCGCCGGGGATATCGAATCCCTGGAAAAAGCCATGGATCAGTACAACCTGATGCTCGATGATTTCCAGCAGAAAACAGCGGAAAGCAAGGGCGCAAGGGAAATGCTGTACCAGGCGTTCCAGTACACGGACGAGATACTCAAAAAGGACATCGATACCATGGTCGGATTGCTCCGGACAAAGGACATCGATTTCTACAACGAGTATCAGGCGGCACGGACCATAAAGGACTACGGCCAGAGCCGCTCATCCCAGGATGAGACGGAAGAAGCCGCCGAGCCCAAGGAGAAAGAAGACGTCGCGGAAAACACACCCGCGTAAGTACGTTTCACAACGTACGGTGTGAAGGGAGCGCCGACCCGGGAAACCGGGTCGGCGCTTTCATTATCAAAGGGTTCGCCCCCGCCCGCCGCAACACCCGGCCTCCCCCTCCGCGTGAGACTTCTTTCGATACCGATACTGACGCTGATACCGATACCGATACCGATCTTTTCCCAATTCCTCCAACACTCCTTCCACCTTCTCCTCCTCCGCCGGATTTATATTATTTCCATCCTGTAACTCCACCATCAATTCAGGCAGGAACAGCGTGAATACGAAATGCCCGCATACCCCTCTACAGCTTCAAAATCCGGAAAAAGATGAAAATGAGTGATAGCAAGCTGATTTTCGAAGATATCAAGAAACCCTATTCACCGATATCAGGGTTTTCAGGGAGGTATTGAGACAGTGCGACAAGGGGGAAATAACGTTAATGTTTATGTTGGCAGGGAGTTAGTGGGAAATAAACCGGAACGAATGGATTTATAGGCAGCGGCAAGACAATAGAGAATGAAGACAGCCCGTTCGAAGACAAAAGACGGCGGTGCAGTAAAGAGACAAAGAAATTCAGAGGAGGGGGGCCGGAATGAAGAAAAAAGGTAAAGCCATTAAATGCAAAGGCTATTTTATGAAAGGCAGCACGTATATACAATTCAGCTTGTCCGAAAAGGGCAAATAAATTACGTAAATTTTAATTAATAAAAATATAAAAGGAGCTTTCAATATGCCGGTAAATATCCCCTCACCTGATTTGATTATAAACGCAATTCCCGGCATTAAAGAATTGGTCCCATTAAACGCGGGTGGTTTTAAAGCAGTTTACAAGGCGAACATCAACGGTACATGGGAAGCATTGAAACTTATCGAGATACCCACATTTCCAGATCGACCAAAAGATGAACAGAGCATCATTCGTCAGGAAATGCGCGGGCGGATATTTCGCGAAATCGAAATTCTCGAACGTGTTTCAATTCCGGAGCTTGTCAAATTAGGTACAATAGGAAAAATGGAGACAAAAATAATGGAAAAGGATTATGTTGTTTACAGTGAAGAACTAATAGATGGCTGCGACCTTTTCCAGATAATCAATGCAGTGGGGTTAAAACCGTTTGAACAAGAGCTATGTGTGCTTTTTGTCATCTTGCTTCGCGCTATTAAAGCACTATGGAGTAATGGTTATATTCACCGTGACATAAAACCGGCGAATGTAATGAAGACTGCGGATCCTCATCGGCCATTCATTCTTATGGATTTAGGTATTGCGTTTTCGATCCATGACACAGCGCTTACGTTTAATGCAAGCGATCGGCTTCCCCCTGCGACATTCAAATATATTGCTCCTGAAATGCTTAATCCTGTTTTCCGGGAAAATATCGATTATCGTAGTGATCTTTATACCACTGCAATGACGATTTATGAATACGCCGCCTTCGCTCATCCTCTTGCACGGCAAACGGATGACTTGATGACGACCTTTTCAAGGGCACTTAGGCAAATTCCAATAACGCTATCTACGCATCGTGGTGATTTATCACCGCAATTTTGCAGTCTTATAGACCAGATGTTGAAAAAGAAACCCGCACTGCGTCCGGCAAACCTGGATAGCCTTATTAGCAGATTGGAGGCTATGTTATGAAACTTTATTCACAAAATGGCTTTGGAGAAGTAACAAAAGTAATAGAAGGCCTGCAAAACGATTTTATTGATGGCGTGATAATCAGCCCGAAAGACATTTCATCTTCTAAGTTAACAAACAAAATAGAGCAATATAGAGAAGTGAAAAAGGATGCCGAATTGCTTTTCGATCCTCAATTCTATGCCTCCATAGGTATGGAAGCAGATGGCTACCGCCTTGGGCATTTACTGGAAGATTATAATGACTATTTTACCCTACGGCGCAGGAGCGCATTGGAACGTGAAAGCGCTGTAGAAGGAGCACTGGAAGCAGCATTAAAATATCAAATGGGTATGCCTTTCCTTGATGCCATTATCGCGCCAAATATACTTATTTCAAAATCCATTGACTCTGCCGAGGCTTTAATCGCAAAAAATTTTATCCGATTGGCACCCGAGATATATAAAAAACTTGGCGGGAAAAAGCCTTTATTCCTCACTCTTGCGGTTTCACGAGAAGCATTGGATAAGGATGATTTTTTAGAATTCACAAATGAAATTACCGCCCTCGATAGACCGCCAGCCGGTTTCTATATCCTTCTAGGTGCACGTAACACTGAAGATAGAAGCGAGATATTTAATTCTAAAATTCTGGCTTATTGGATGTATCTGAATTATTCTTTATCGGCAGTAAATGGTTTTAAGGTGGTAAATGGTTTTTCTGACCTTGCATCGCCAATTCTGGCAGCTGCAGGCGCTACAGCCGGAGCTACCGGATGGTGGTCTAACCTTCGTACATTCTCGTTATCACGCTTTGAACCAGCGATGACAGGCGGCCATTTACCGACGCCAAGATATCTTAGTGCTAAGCTTCTTAACAGGATAACATTTTCCGAATTTGACCAGATAAGAAAAATCGTACCCTCTGTCGCAAATAGGTTGCCTTCTGATGAAGAATACCCGGAAGGTGAACGAGGTTCAGAACCATACCGACATAAGGAGGTTTTACAAACATGGAATGCTCTTAAGAGCATTTGCATGGATTTAAATGCGTCTGTACCTAAAGAAGCTCTTGAAAAATTGATGAAGGCTATTCGCGAGGCCCAAGAATGCTATGATAAAATCCAAAGAATTGGGATTCAACTCGAACCGAAGTCAGGTTCAGAGCATTTAGAGGCAATTGGCGAAAGCATTCAGCGATTTAAATCTCTTGCTGAGTTGGATGCGTGAGGAAATAACGTTTATAGCTTTGCTTTTAGCTTCAGGATTGCGCGGTGCAGGATTTTTTGGGGTGAATATCCTGCAAATTGTATCAGTTATTGGATTGTAAGTCCAAAGGCCGATATTGTTCATTTGAAACAAAGACAAGTATCGGCTGGCTACCACTCCAGAACTAGGGGGAAGCACAACATAGGATGCATCTGAATAATAACTATATCTATACGCCTGCTGGAGCGCTCGTCTCCAGTCTGTTATTTTGGTTTCGAATGCATGTAAGGTACTTTTTATACTCTGTGTTGCATTGTTCGAAGGCAACAACCAAACGAAATCAGCTATTCCATAATTGGATAAGCTGAAATGCTGTCCGCCGTAACCAGTAGTGAAAATATTGGAAAGTAGATATCGTTCAAAAGCACAAAGAAAATTGGCTTCTCCGCGCTTGCGACCAATTTTTGGGGGGAGATTTCTTCGAGTGTTATATACCTTAAACCGTAAAGTGGTAGGATTGCTCATGTTCTTAAATATATCATTCTACGTTTATTTGAGCTATTACTATCCTTAAAGTATTAGGCATTATTTCTTCATTATGTTGTTTGTACCCCAGTCGCCGGCACCATGTAAAAAAAGGATCAATGGATATTTTTTATCAGCCTGGATATTGTTCGGTATATAAAAACGATAAGGAAGTGTGAAACCTGCACCATTATCAAAAATGTGTGCTTCGAATTTACTGCTTTGAGGATATGCCTGGAAGGCTAAAAACCGGGTAATTATTGCAAAACATAAAATTCTGAACACTGTAGTATGCTCCTGTGGAAGTGAACTGATAAGTATTCCTTTTTTCCGGTTCATGCGGGAATTTCAGAGCTACCGATTAACATCGTATCGGATTTATGGATAAAATTTCTCACATCCCGCCAATTCACGTACCCGAACACAAGTTGAAAATAGGTGTCGTTGCGTTTGAAATGCAAGAAACAGACATGGTCAAGGGGTATTCTCGGAAGTGTATCAGAAGCAACTTTCAGCTTGCCGGGCTTACAAAGAACTCATAATAGAGAGTTAGTCCGGAAGGCGGCTATCGGTGACCCGAAGGGATCCGCGGCGGGGCGGTTGGGCAACCGGCCGTCCTACGCTGACAACAAATTTTGTGGTAATTCAGGACACGGGCCGAAAGGGCTTGGTCGAATTTATATTACAGGAAATGACTTCCAGTGGAGGTTATAAAGCACAAACTTTTTATATGGATTTTGGGATTAAAGAAAACGCGGAAACGATGTATCAAATCAAAAAAGTCGGTTTTGATACAAATACTATAACTATAACATCTTATCCTGATTCAATGGCTGTTATTGTATGTAACAATAGCACTGTCAGAAACGTTGATATATACTAGCGTTTAACCATAAAATGTTTATTCCGCACAAAACCTCCTTTAACAAAAATGAAAATTCACACTGAAAAACTATTTAATAAAGATTTTGTCCTTATCTGGCAGGGGCAACTCGTTAGCCAGATTGGCACCCAGGCATTTATGATTGGGATAATTTTATATATAAAAGAAACCACATCTTCAGTATTTTTTGTATCCTTACTCATATTGATTTCCCGAGTACCTACTTTAATATTTGGCCCTATCGGAGGGGTATTAGCTGATCGCTGTTCACGCCGTAATATTATGATATATTGTGATTTGATAAGTGGTTTTAGCATCCTGTTTCTTGCATTTATTACAATTATCATGCCGCCGAAGAGTTATTATGTTGCTGTAAGCATATTCATTGTATCTTTAGTGCTTGCGATAGCTGAAAGTTTCTTCCGTCCAGCTATTTCATCTGCGTTACCGGATATTGTACCACATAATCGACTATCAATTGCAAACACATTTAATCAGGGAACCATACAGGTTGCTCGTATTTTTGGGCAAGGTACTTCAGGTATTCTTTACCGTCAAATCGGAGCGCAATTATTATTTGTACTTAATGGTGTCAGCTATCTTTTTTCCGCTATTACAGAATTATTCATTACCATTCCATATTATCAACTAAATAATAAAAAGGCCTCCGGTCAAACATTGCCTGTCATTTTATTGTTCAAAAATGATATCACTGCGGGCTTTCACTATGTCTGGAAAAGAAGCGGATTGCGATCATATTTTTTATCTATCATGATTTCATCTTTTTTTGTAATGCCATTTGTTGCCCTCCTGCCTTTTTATCTCGAAGATGTAGTTCAATGTGGTTCAGAATGGTATGGTTATTTAATGGGTACATTCGGTATCGGAACTATTTTTGGTTTTTTACTTATTAACACTTCCTTCATTCCTTCAAAAATAAAAGCGATACTTCTTGTTATATTTGTAATAATCACACCAGCCGGATTATTATTAATTGCCATATTTCCGTTATTGGAATTGGTAATAACCTCATTTTTATTATTAGGAATTATGCAGGGATTTTTAATGATAAAAATATTAACCACAATTCAATTATCTACAAATAGTACTATGCGCGGACGGGTAATGGGATTATTTGAATCCGCAACTCATGGTCTGTCGACAGTTGCAATGGTTCTTGCAGGAATCGCAGCAGATCTGACGGATAAAAACATTCTTGCTGTCATGAAGTTTTTCGGTATAACAGGTACATTCCTTTTGTTGGTAATATTTTCTAATAATCATTTTAGAAAATCCTTTATCACTTTATCTGACAGTTAAGTATTTGAATAAATATATTTTTATATACTATTGAACAAGTGAAAAGGAATTGCGCCCTAAAAACAAATCAGCTCAAGAGCATCGTATAACATTGGTTTGGGTGCTGCGGGCGCAAAGCCGCGCCGAATGCCCCGCGGGCGCTTTACATGGCCGCAGAACGTCGCGCGCAAGTCTTTTTAGGCATGAAGAAGACACCCGCCCGAAGAAAGGAGAAGAAAACAATCTTGATAATGAATTGTAATCGGCTTTACCACATGCAATTACGGTTAACAATTAATAAGGGATGGATATTATGAGGAAGAGACTTTTAGCATTAGCAGTGACAGTGTTGGTAGGTGCAGGGTACGGTGATTATTATCCGGATGTAGTAGTTGCAACCGTAGGCGTAGGAAACAGCCCATCCTTTGCCAGTTGTTTACCTGATGGCAAATATATATATGTCCCTAATTACCATGATGGCACTGTATCGGTAATACGCACATCCGACAATGCTGTTGTAGAGACTGTTTATACGGGAACAGGTCCCCATGAAACGGTTACGCATGCAAACGGCCAATTCGTCTATGTTGCAAACAGAGGGAGCGCCAATGTTTCCGTCATTCGAACTTCTGATAATATGGTTGTTGCTACCGTAAACGTCCATGGCCCTATTATGCTCGCATCGCCCGCAGATGACAATATCGTATACGTGACTAGTAATGGGTTATATGCAATAAATACGCTGAGCAATCAGATCGTTTCATCAATTACCGGTGCGGTTGAACTTGGTTATCCGGTTTTTTCACCTGATTACAAATATTGTTATGTAACCGATGTCAAACAGAATCTATCAAACGGGGATATTTGGATTGTCGGTACGACAAACCACGATCTGGTTAAAAAAGTAAGTGTCGGCGCATATCCCGGTTGGGGGACATTCCTTCCGTCGGGTGACTGCTATTACGTCCCAAACCGTAAAAGTAATTCCGTTTCCGTCATAAGAACATCAGACCAAACAGTTGCCCAACAGCTAGTGCAGGCGAAAATATCTCAACGTTGACTGAAGACCTTCAAGCAAAAGAAATAACAGGTTATGCTGCTGACGATGATGAAACGGATATACTAAAATACTGTTGGCTGGAAGGAACTAATATCATAGATGATTGGAGGATAGTTGAGCAAAGTGGAGAATGCCCGCTATATCTTGTAGATGTGGAATTAAACATTGGAACCCCTACCCTTACATTAAAAGTAACTGATGGAAAAGAGACGGCTTCAGACGAGATGATACTTACTATTGAAAATTCCGCCCCATACGCAGCCTCTAATGGAGGTACTTATGAAATTGGATATCCGATTAGTATCTCTGCTGAGCTTTGTGATTATGATGGTGACATGTTAATATATAAATGGATATATTCCAAACCGGTGATACAATTATTAATTTAAAAGGATGCATTGTAAAATAAGGCGTTATAACCGGCATGTGCTTTACAATCAGCGTACATTGCCCGGTCCGCGAATCGTACACCGGTATGCAAACGCGAAACCGTGACGTGGGGAACCGTATGCGTGAATCGCGCTCGTACGGATCCGCGGGGGCTCCGGGCGGGTGACGCCGCTTGTTTCGACAGCGATGCCGATTCCGATGTCTTTTTTCACTCCATTCCTCCCTTTCCCCCTCATCCTCTCATCCCCCCTTCACTTCCCTTCACGAACCAGAAGTCCGCTCGTCGACACCATGATCCGCAGCGTCGCCGCCTTTTCTGCTTGCGTAAAGGTGGCGGAGCCGTATTCCGCGTCGAGGAGCGGCTTGAGGGCGGCCAGTCGCCGCCGCAGATGGTACATGTTGAGGACCCTGGTTTTCGAAAGGGAATAGACGGTCCGCGGCCTGGTCTGTTCGTCGCCGAGGGAGTGGTACCGGCCGCCCACGCGGTCGAGTTCGTAGGTGGTATGGACGCCGAGCAGGTTGAGCAGGGGGTGCCATTTGAGGATATGGGCGTCGACATAGAGCAGGTCGCCCGCGATCGTAAACAGGCTGACGGTGCTGTCGGGAAGGGTAAAGCGGGCATTGAACTGCTGTTTCCCCGCCGGTTCGACGACCACGGTCGCGGCGAGTTCCTCCCTGGTGAGGTTGCGGTAGCCGTGGTTTGCGATAATCAAGACACCTGAAAGCACGGTGATTGACAGGCAGATCACCATTATCATCCCGTGCCTGAAGGCGCGGAAGAGCTGCAGCTTCTTTATCGCATGCAGTCCGGTGAAAAGAAATATCGCCCCGATGAGAGAAGTTACGAGCATGATTGCCAGCAGCGGATTCATGAGCATGGTTTTGTTATCCTTTTGGATTATGATTTCCGGTTTCGTTCGCGATTTCGATCCCGATTCACTTATTCATCCTTCCCTCTTCCCCCTACCTCACCATCCTCACCCCGAAGGCCAGTCTTCCATTCTCCAACCCCTCATGAAAACCTTCGAAAAAAGTACTGCCTGTCCCGCCGTACGAGTAATACCGGCCGTTGACCCCCATGGAAAATAATTTGTACGACAGTTCAATCATGAATCTTCTATAGAGCAGCGCGCCGGCGCCGAGCCACAGATCGATGTTCATGTTCCAGGAGGCCGCGCGGTCATTGCCGTTGATCCTGCCGCTGCCGCGCGACCCGTAAACGATCCTGCCGAAGAGATGGCCGGTTATCGAGGGCGTGGAAGGGGGAATGGACAGAAACAGCCGGAGCCCGTGATTGGCGCTCGTGAGCGGATTGAGGTAATAATAACAAAGGCTATCGTTGTTGAAACCCAGCGGATAGACGTTTGAGACGCGGCTGTCGGCGGCCGCGCGATAGACGTTGGCGTATTCAATGGTAAAACCGACCTGTTCCAGCGAAGCGAACCATACGCGCGGCCCGCCGTTTGCATTGACCTGGAAGAGCGCGGGGTTTGTGGGACTGTACCGGTCGCAGAGCGTAAACCGCAGACGTGCGCCTGTGCGGCGATGCAGATAACCGTTGGTATGAACCTCGTACTGATAACCGGCGGTATGCCGTTCATACGCGAGCAGCCAGGGAACGATGCCGTCATTCTGACGAAGCGCACGTTGCTCCTCGTCGTAGAAGCCCTCGATCAGCCAGAGGAATTTGAACGGCCGGTCGTGTCGCAGGAAATCCCTCCAGTACCCGATGCCGGCGGTGAAGGCGACGGCGCCGTCCCCTTCGCCGTATTCCGTATAATCAATATAATCGTAATTGTTTTCGTAGTCGATCGTCCGGTACAGGCTGAAACCGCTCCACCGTTCGATATCCGCGTCGGCGCCGTAGAAAACATGGCGGATCGAATCGACGTCGAAGATCCCGTTCGTATTGATAAGAAACCGGTCGGAATTAAACACGGCGAGCGATGCGTATTCCTCCGTGATTCCCGGGCGGCCGGCAGCCGGCTCCACAAGACGGTTCACCCGTTTCCGCAGCGGCTGGCAACCGATGCCAATCTGCAGCAGTGACCCCGGCAGGGGCATCGAACAGGCGATTTCCTGGAGGGAAGGGGCAAGGTGCGGGAAGGGTCTGTCGGTAATTCCGCCGCGTGCGCATACCGCCCCCCACGGAAGATTGACATCTGAAACATGCAGTGATGCGTTCCAGAAAGGGACGGTATCCGATGCGTCGATTGATTCGTAAACATTCACCGCCACGTCGACGATCCCCGTGTCTTCCCGCTCGAACGCCGCGCCGTAAAGCCGCGGGACCGGTGCGGATTCCACCCCGGCGAGTCCGCTCCCGGCGAGTATCAGTGCCGCCATAAGGCAAACGACGGACATCTCATTCGCCTGTCGAGAATTCGAAGGATGCGCCGTTGCCGCAGGCGGTTCCGAAGAGATCGGTCACCGTGGTGTCGACGGCGATTTCATATGTGGTGTCGGCGAGCAGGGCGCCATGTTTCAGGCGATAGGTCCATCGGGTTGAGAGGCTCTGGGTTTCCGCCGCGACCGAATCGACCGCGAGATCGTTGATGGGGGGAGCGCTCCGGATCGCCCCGCAAAGCGTCGAAGTGTCGATCGCCATGTTGAAGGTCAACGACAGCGGAATCGACCGGTCGGCGTTGATCTGTCCCATGGCCGGGGTGTGGCCGATGAGCAAAAGAGGCACGGTGGTGAAGGAAAATCTGATCGGGTTGTTCCCGATCCCGTCGAGCGAAAACATCCCCGAATCGATGCTGACGGTGTAGACGGTGCCGCTTCTGAGATAATGCATCGGACGTATATACAGCCGGTGACCCGACACATCGGAACCGAAGGAAGTGATCCGGGACCAGCCGGTATAGTAGGATACCGGCGGGCTGACCGTCAATGACGACTCCACGGCGGTCGAGTCCATAAGCCTTCCGAATGTAATGTAAAATCCCTGGTTTACCGATACCTCGTCGCTTTTGTCGGCAGGTGACGCCGTCCATGTCACCGTATCGGAAAGCACCTTCGGAGCGTTTTCCCGTACTGTACTGAAAGTAAAGACAACCATCCTGCCGAGCGAACCGCCACCGGGCAGGCGCAGCGACGAGTCGACCGATACAACATAGGTCGTTCCCGAATCGAACGGCGCGTGCTCGATCCGCACCTGGGTGGGATCAACGGTGCATTTCAGCGAGTCGAGGGGCGGCCGGATCGTGAGCGCCCGGAGGAAATCGTCGTTCTCGGCGAGAAAATTGGTGGTGAATGAGAGCGATGTACCGGGGCCGACCCCCGTTTCGCCGTTGCGGGGATAGGTGCTCCTGATCGCCGGCCGCTCGGTCTCGAACCGGAAGGAGAAGGTGCTTCCCGTCATCGACGAATCGACCGTCATCCATCCCGCGGCGAACGTCACCGTGTACCAGGTTCCGCACGTCAAGCCATAGGCGAAGGAGACGCTTAACCGGTACTTCTTATTGTAATATTCCCACGAGAAGCGGGGAACGGCCGGCGGTTCGATGCCGAACGCGTTTTCGACAGACGCATCATGCATAAGGCTGTCGAATGTCACCACGACGGGAGCGGTGGTTCCGACATTACGGTCGCCGTCGGCGGGACTGAATGAACCCACCAGCAACGGCGGCGGGACGGCCGATCCCAGCCCGCTGTCGACGGGGTAGGCAATGGTGAAATTCATTTCGAGGCAATGGCCGTACCGGTCGTGCGCGTCGGTGCCGATGGAAATCAGCAATATGTCTTCTCCGTCAAGTTCATTCCTGGGGATATGCACCTGCAGATTGTTTCCGGAGGCCCAGATGCAGCGGGCCCTGGGCATCAGCGGCTCGATGGAGAGCGCGCCGCAGACCGATGCCGTATCCATCGCCTCCTCGAAATAAATCCGGATAATGACGCTGGAATCATTGACATTCGCCGTTCGGTTGTTGATGAATGCCGAATCGATGACGGTGCCCTCGTCGGGATCGACATCGAAAATCAGCAGCGGCCGCCGTGTCAGTTTGATATCCGCAAGATTGATCACCGGGTAGTCCGCCTGGATCTTCGTTTCCCTGGTTCCGTACCCCGGCGTCTTGACCTGAAGGTAATAGAAGCCGTAAGGGACATCCCGGAACTCGAACATTTCGGTGATGGTGTCGGGCGCCGTCGAATCGATGCCGCCGGCGCTCAACAGGTAGACCCGCGTTGCCGGGAGCGCCGGGTAGATACGGCCGCTGATGAGTGCCAGTTTCCCTGCCTTCGGAAAGACGATCTCCGGTGCGTCGCCGCAGTGGAGGAACAGCGCCGTCATGAGCAACGGCATTCCTTTTATCATCTTCAATCGCCGCATTCTGCCTCCTCGCGTAAGTACATTGAGCGGAGTCGCAATGTGCTCATTCAATCACGTGCATTTCGACTTCGCTCAATGCCCGGAATAGGTGATTTTCGGTCGGATACTGATCAGAACACCTCGACCCTGTTTCTCCCGATTTCCTTCGCCCGGTAGAGCGCCTTGTCCGCCTTTGCGATGAGTTCGTTGATCTGACGCGCGTGTTTGCGGTACTCCGCAATGCCGAAACTCATGGTAAGGCGGACGTCATTGCCGGTCGGTGACTTGAAGGGAAGCGCGGCAATGGCGGCGCGGATACGTTCGGCCGTTTCCGCGGCGCCGTTATCGGTCGTCTTTACGAGGATGAGGGCGAATTCCTCGCCTCCATACCGCGCGACCGTGTCAATGTCCTGACGGACGCTGTTTTCGAGCAGCGAGGATATGCCCTTGAGCACGAAATCGCCGAAGGGATGACCGTAAGTGTCGTTGATTTTCTTGAAGAAATCGATGTCACAAATGACAAGGGCAACCGGCTCGTTGTACCTGATCGCCCGGGTGATCTCGTCGGCAAGGAGCTGCTGGAAAGTGCGGTGGTTGTAAAGCCCGGTAAGTCCGTCGTGGGTGGCGAGCGCGTTTGCTTTTTCGAAAGTCAGCATTTTCTCGATCGCAAGACCCGCCGAGGTGCTCAGACGGCCAACCAGTTCGCGGTACGACTCGTCGTAAACGTCCTCCCGGTAGGATTCCACCAGGAGCATTCCCCTGCACTCATCCACGCCGAGCGGAACGGCAACGAACGACCGAAGCTCATCGTTGCGCGGTTCGTCGTTGAAGTAGCGCACCTCGAAATGCTCATTCGAATAATTGCGGGAAAGCACGAGATTGTTCGCATACAGCACGGAAGCGAGCGATTTTTCCCTGAGCGAAAACTGCTTTTTGACAAACGCATCGGCGTCGGCGCCGACGGCGGCAAGCAGCGTCGCCGATGTCGCGTCCTCGTTTTTCATGCTGATCGTGAGACGGTCGAACGGGAGCGCCAGAGGGACGATGGCAACGATTTTTTCGACGATCGAGGAGCGTGACAGGTTGCGGAAAAATTCCTTCTCTATGGAACTCATGGCGGCGAGACGGCCGTGCTGGAGTTTGTGCTCGGTGTACAGATAGCTTCCGTATACCGCCTCCCCCAGGAGTGCGGTCGCCGTGCTTAAAAAGGCATGGTCTTCATCGGTAAAGTTTTTCGGGACGGTACTGTCGACGATGATGGTGCCGCGCTCGATGCCGCCGGTCGTGATCGGGCTTGCCATGAGCGAGCGAATGCCCGCATCCTTGGTATAGTAGTAGAGCGTCATGCTGTCGCTGATGATCTCTTTGAGGTTGAGTTGCTTGAGTCCCTCTTTGAGAAAGCTTCCGATCACCCCTACTCCCGGATAGAGGACGGCGTTCTTGTTGATGCAGTCGCTCTGCGATTTAAAGCGCCGAAGCAGGAAACCGCCGTCGAGCGTGGGGAAAAATATTGCTACGGTATGCGGATGCACATGCGACCATATCAGACCGATTCCCGCATCAAGCATGCCGTCGACCGTCGCTTCGGTTATTGCCCATTGCTCCTTCCGGTACGTTCTTCCAAGCGCTGCGGCAGGGTCGACCGGGTTGGCCTCGGCGGTGGCCTGCTTCTGGAAAATACGGGGAAGTGAGACCTCGGTCGTGGAGTGCGTCGTTGTTTTCGCTCGATGGTACCGGATGGTAAAGCCCGCCGTGAAGCAGATGATCAATCCGCCGAAAAGCAGGGCGGGTACGCCGATCGCCGCCGCTTTCCCTCCGGTATAGTGAAACGCGATCGCGGCGATCAAAAGCAGGCCCATCAGTAAAAGGGGGAGGCTATGTCGTCGTCTCATCGGTCACCTGTTGATCGGGGGGGGGCGGGCGGCAGCGAAAGCAGGCGTGTAACCATGGCCAGAAGACGTTCGCGTTCGATCGGCTTCGCGATGACGCCGTTGAAACCCATGTTGAGCAGGCTTTTACGGGTGATTTTTTTCAGAAACGAGGTCATGGCGACGATGGGGATCGCCGCGGTCTTCTCCTGCCGGTGCAGGTCGTTGAAAAGGCGGATACCGTCAACCACCGGCATCATGATGTCGGTGATGATCAGGTCGGGGGAGATCTCCCGTGCCATTTTCAGGCCTTCGAATCCGTTGCCGGCGGTAAATACATCAAAATCGCGATAGCAGAAAAGCTCAACAAGGTCAAGTGTATCGAGGCTGTCGTCGATCAGAAGAAGCTTCGGTTTGCCGCCGCTCACCGTATGGCCTTTCGATAGAGGACAAGCCCGATGAAGAGAAAGATGATATTGCCGAGCCATGCGCCGAGCAGCGTGGGGAAATGTCCGTTCTGCGCGAAAACGATGGCCAGGCGGCAGATGATCCAGTACGAGAAGGTGAGTGCGAGGCCGATGCCGAAAAGCACGGCGCTTCCTTTACGTCCGGCACGGGCGGTGACGGCGATGCCGAGAAGGATCACGACGAAACTCATGAAGGGGTATGCCAGCTTGAATTCGAGCTCGCCCATATGTTTCTGCACCTTCTCTCCGCGGCGCTTCGCCGCCTCGATAAAACCGCGAAGCTCCCAGTAGCTCATCTCTTCCTTGCTCTTGATCCGCGCCACCATATCCACCGGCCGTGTGGTGAGGACCGAATCGGAAAGCGTGTCGAACGGAGAGAGCGTCACTCTCGAATTGCCGAAGGTGCGTACGGTCCCATTGACAAACCGCCAACCCGAGCCGTCGTACAGCATCGCCTCGGCGGAGATCCGTTCGGTGATGCGGTTGCCGCGGAACGTTTCGCGGCGAACCGTCCGTGCACGCTGAGGCACGGTGCTGAATTCACCGAAAACGTACATGGTGTTCGGCGTACCGAAATAGTAGAAATTACGGCGGAACTCCCTGATGCCGTACACCCGTTCGACGGCGGAGGTCCGCGGCTCCTTCAGATGTTCCAGGAGCAGGCGCCGCTGCGCATTGGCACGCGGCAATATCCACTCGCCTCCGTAGAACGAGCCGATCCAGAAAAGGATCCCCATGATAAGCAGCGGGAAGGTCAGCTGGCGCAGGTTGATGCCCGCGGCTTTCATGGCGATGAGCTCGCTGTTTTTCGCCAGTCGCCCGATTGAAAACATCGACGCGAGCAGCAGAACGATCGGGATGATGATCTGGATGATCCACGGCAGGTAGTACCAGTAAAACAGCATGATGTTGTAAAAAGGCGCGCCGTCGAACCGTTTGAGGTTGCTCACGTAATCGACGGCGACGAATATCACGATGATCGCCATGAGGACGCCGACAACGTAGTCGAGGAAAAGGCCGATCAGGTAGACCGGCAGGATGCCGAAGAGTTTCCGGAAAATCCAGCGCGGGACCCTTACGACAAACAGGGGCAGCTTCAGCAGAAAGCCGACGGCAGAGGATTTTCTGCGCGGATGCTTCCTTCCGGTGAGCCCTTTCCACCATGTCAAAAGGACGTCGAACCTGATGGTCGTTTCGCGCAGCATGAGGATGATCAGGACAATGCCGCAGAGCGTTATGAAAATATTACCCCCCCACATCGCCAGCCAGGGCGGAATGATCAGCTTGTCGGCAAGGGGTTCCCCGCCGATGAGACTCGCCCAATAAATAATAAAGAAAAAGATACTGTAACTCGCGCCGACGGTAAGCCCTCCCCGCCGCGCCATGATGCCGAGCGGCGCGCCGATCAGCACAAAAATGATGCAGGCGAACGGGATCGAATATTTCTTGTGCACCTCGACCATGTACTGCGCGATCAGCCTGTTGTTTGCATGGAACCTGCGTTGCAGCCGTTCGATCAGGTCGCCGATCGGCCTGATCGAGGCCATGGTGTACATGCCGGTGGAATCGATTTTTTTTACCCATGCGGAAAAGGTCGGCGAATCGTCGGGAAGTGCGGCGGAATCGGCGAGCGTATCGCGCCTGCTCAATGAATCGAGAGTGCGGACCCGCAGCGACAGGGAATCGATCAGCGCGTGGTACTCGTCCATGAGCAATCCGTTTGATTTTTTCAGCTCCGCGACGTCGGCGAGCATCCTCGCCACGTTTTTTTCACGGTCGCCGCGATAGTCGGAATCGGTGCGCTGAAACCGGGAATCGACATTCTTGATCGCGATCACCTGCCGGGCGAACCGGCCGAGGAAATAGTCGTCCTTGTTCGTGCGGGAGATGCTGTGCGTCTCACCGTTGTAAAGGGTAAGTTCGATATACTGCTGATCGGGGGTGATGCGCAAATCCCCGCTGTCGGCAACCGTCAGCGAAGGGTCCTGTCCGGCCGCATCGGTAAAAATACGGATATTGCCGAGACCTCCGGTCTTGTTGTCGACCTTTTCGGTATAAATCGTATACCCGGGAAAGTCGGTGATGAGCACCTTGGGTTCGATGAACGCCGTAGGTTTTTTCCGGGAGATATCGGAGAGCAGGTTGGACGCACGATGGTTGGCCTCAGGCAGTATCAGATCATTGAAATAGATATTGAGCACACAGAGCACCGCCGCGGCGGCGAATACCGGAATGAGAAGCGGCCAGAGGCTCTGGCCCGATGCCTTGATCGACGTGATTTCGTTATCACCCGCCATCCGTCCGAATGTCGTGAGCGTCGCTACAAGAATCGCCATCGGAATGGCAAGGGTGATCATCCAGGCCATCTCAATGATGAAGACCTCGATAACGACCGCCGTATCAAGCCCTTTCGAAATGATCCGGTCGAGCAGCAGCACCGCCTGCTGCATCACGAAGAGAAATACGATAATGCTCATCGAGGAGAGAAAGGGAGCGATGAGTTCGCGGATAATGTAGCGATACAGGATCATGCAGGAGGCCCGGCGCTGAGTTGTACGGTATATAGCACCCCACGGTACTACCTGCTTTCAGGAGGTTTCAACCGGGGCATTATTGAAAAAATACCTTACAACCGTGGCCGTTACAAGCAGAGCGGCGGGGCGGGCGGGATGCCTTAAAGTCGAAAAAAATTGAGCGGTGACGCTGCCCTTCCACCGCTCAATTATAAAATCATGATCGCCGATCAGATTTACTTATTATGCGGTACGATTATCTTCACATCAGCGCTGCTGACATTGTCGGAATTATCGGTTGCGGTAATACGAATGGTATAAATTCTTCCGTTACCACTTCCCGAGCGTTCTGCGCGCAATGAAAAAGTGATAATCCCGGATCCCTGATTTATTACCGGTTCTGTCCAATCCGGTGCTTCATCCCCGTCGCCAAGACCGTTTTGCGGCTCATTGCTTGAAATGACCACCGAAAGCGTAACGCTTCCCGCATTATCATTCGCATTGTCGGCAATGCTTGTTACCAGGTCGTCAGGTAAACTTGCTTTTATTTCCAATGGATGTTATTTTTAACACTGTAAAGAAATAAAAAAGTCCTTAAAGAAGAAGATTACTTTTATTCGCTCGCTAGTGGATTCAATGAAGTTTATCGATTTTCAAAGACGTATTGCGCCACTCATGCTTTTTTCCATTCAGGACGCACGCTTGCTCGAACCGGGTTTCGATCGTCGCCGTTTGTACGAGTGGTCTGTAAAAGGATATATCAAATTACTGACCAAGGGGTGGTACATTTTTTCTGATGTTGCGACAGATGAAAACAGGCTCGACCAGATAGCTTGCAAACTCTATGCGCCATCGTATATTTCCCTGGAAACCATGCTTTCACGGACAGAACTTCTGCCCGATATGGTTCGTTCGGTGACCTCGGTAACCACCCGTAAAACGCGCACCATACAAACAGCTATCGCGAAGTTCAGCTATCGTACACTATCTCCCCGGTTGTTTTTCGGGTATGACATCGGATCAAATGGAGTGAAAACCGCTTGTCTGGAGAAGGCGCTTCTTGACTACTTATATCTGGCTGCCGACATGCGGACCCGTGAAGACTTCGAGAGCCTGCGGATAGACCGTGAGATGCTCGCGGAACGGCTTGACCAACGGCGGTTCGAAGAGATCCTGGCGAAATTTAATATTAAGACGCTTCGGCAACGCGCCGAATTATTCATGAAATGGGTACGCCATGCTTAGCATGGACCAGATCCAGTCGTTTTTTCCGCTACATCTGCGCCCGTTCCGGCGGAATATGCTTCGTGAGTATCTTCAGTTCAAGATACTGGAGGCGGTTTTTGCTTCCGATCAGGGGCGAAGGCTCGCGTTCCTGGGCGGAACTGCAATCCATATCGTCCATGGGAATCAGCGGTTTTCCGAAGACCTTGATTTTGACAACAGAGGCCTTCCCATGGATGAATTCGAACGCATGGCGATGGCCGTACGCAGGGCATTGATACGGGAGGGATACGATGTTGAACTCTCCGTGAACGCCAAAGGCAATTACCGGGTGAACATCCGCTTTATCGGCCTGCTCCAGGACATGGGCCTTTCAGGTCACCGCGAGGAGAAGCTGTTGATCCATCTCGATGCCGAGCCTCAGCATTTCGATTATGAGCCGAGCCACCATCTCCTCAATCAATTTGACGTGTTCTGCCGAATCAACGTGGTGCCGATCGACATCCTTCTCGCCCAGAAAATTTCCTGCATTCTGGAACGTCCGCGCGCAATCGGCAGAGATTTTTACGATGCGATATTTCTCTGGGGAAAGACCCGCCCGCACACCGGATACCTTGCGCGCAAAACCGGCATACAGAAAGAAACCGAGCTGTGGGAACGACTCGAAGCACGATGCGACTCCCTTGACCTCGAACGACTTGCCGCCGATCTGGAGCCGTTCGTAACCGACGCATCGGAAGCCGGAAAGGTCAAATTGTTTCGGGAATTCATTGCCATGAAACAGCGTATATCGTAAACGTCCCTCGCAACCCGAAACCGGTAACCCGCGAACGAGTCAACGAACCGAACGTGCGGCGGATGAGTACGTTTTTACGTGATCCGGACAACGGAGTGTATTTTCTCACTGAAAAACCCTCCCTCCCCGCTATCCTCCGCTCCGATCGCCGCCGCGGGTCAATCGCGCCCCTTCTCCCGGTACAGCCACCCCGGCTTCGCTTTCTCCACCGGCGTGTAGTGGCGCCGCCGCGGATTCCAGGGCCGGTTCCAGTTGAAGAGGAAGTGCTTCTGGAAATGGGGGTTCACCGGGCGGTCGGTAACGGTAAGACGGGTCACCGGCGTGCCGTCGGGCCATGTTCCCATGTTAATCTGTGCCGCAGAACCGTTGCCGAGAGCGACGGTCTGCGCAGCCGTATCGTTCCGGAACGACGCGGCGGCAAGCGCGTCGGCCATGCGGTAGAGGGCATGAAAATCGATCGCGTCGATATCGTCGTCGCCGGTCGAGAGCGGCGAGACGTGTTCCGCTTCGAGCTGCCGGCCTTTGTAATGATCGCTGTGGACGATCATGAAATCCTTGTTTGCGGCCGGGATGGTGGTAAAGGAGTAGAAGAGGTCCTCCGCCATGCGCCAGTCGTTGAACCGTTCGCCCTCGTACACCTGAAGGAGCATCTTTGCATGTGCGGGAAAATAGTCGAACTGGTACTGGTTGAAGTTAAAGACATACCACGGCGCGATGATAAACATGAATGCACCTGCTCTTCCCCACTCCCTGAGCTTGAGAAAGTGCCAGGCGATCGCCGGAACGGCGCCTCCGCCGTAGGAGTGGCCGATGAATCCGATCCGTGAGGTGTCGGCCGCAGGACCCAGAATCTCGAATGCCTCCTCCGCGCCGCTCACCATCAGGTCATAGCGCCGCTTGTTATTGAAAGTCACATGGTAGAGCAGATAGGAGGGAAAGACCACATGATAGCCTTGACTGACTATGTTCGTAATGAATCCCTGATAGTAATCGGGCATCGCCCATTTGAAACCGTGGAGAAACAGTATGACGGGTGCAGGGTGGTCGATTCCCTCCGGACTGATCAGGTAAATTTTACCGTGGCCGAAGTCGGGGTGCGGGAAATCGCGTTTTGTTACTTTATACGGTCCCTGCGCTCCATAGCCGCTGTCGATCGGCGCGAAGAGCAATCCTTCGGTCGAATGGGAGGCGAACATGCTGTCGGGAGTTCCTTCGGTTCCGGGCCGCATGGTCATGTAGTTGCGGATGGTGGTATGCCGGCGCTGGCGCCAGTCCGGCCTGTCTTCGAAAAAGGAGGTAAGCTTATAGCGGGGATTCGATGCATGGTTCCAGAAATTGAGATAGCTGTTCTGCGGGTGCAGCACGAAGGCGGTATGCCCTCCTGTCAACTCCCGCACCGGAGTTCCGTCTGGCCGCAGCCCCATGAACCGCTGCGTATCGTTTCCCGATCCGAGGGCAACAACCCGTGCGGCGGTGTCGCCCCGCAGTGCGTAGTCGCCGAGCGCATCGACGAGGCGCCAGACGCCGTAATAATCGAGCTGGTTGCAGCTCTCGCCCCCGGCTGCGCCGACAGGCACGTTGTGACCGGCATAGAGCGGGGTACCATTCGACGAGTCGCTCCGGAGTATAATGAAGTTCTTGCGCGTCTCGGGAATTCCGATGTTGTCGAAGATGTCTTTCGCCATGCGGTGGTCGTTGATGAAATCATGCTCGAACACCTGCATGATGAGCGCGGTTTTTTCGGGAAACGACTCGAGCTGCTGCGGTGAGATGTCATAGGAGTACCATGGCGCCATAATGTAAAGAAACGCGCCGCGCGCCCCCCATTTCCTTTCCGCAATCCACTGCCGCGAAATCGCCGGCACGGCCCCGCCGCCGTACGAGTGGCCGATGAAACCGATCCTTGTGCTGTCAAGCAGCGTGCGCCACTGCGTTACTCCCCGTTCGAATCCTTCGCGCAGCGACTTGTAGGCGGCCTGCGGCCGCGCCATTGCGATCGCCTGTGTATAGGGAGGGTAGATCACGGCATGACCCCGCGATGCAAGGTGCTCCAGCAGTTCGCGGTAATTGGCGGGATCATGTGCGCCGATACCGTGGAGGAAGAAGATCACCGGCCAGGCGGTGTCGGTACGGCATGGCCTGAAAAGGTGGATTGAGGCTTCGCGCATCGACGGTGACGGCATGCTGTCGCGGCAGACCCTGAAAGGGCCGTCCGCCCCGTAGCCGCTGTCAATGGGATTGGTCCCCCCGGACGCAGGCCAAACGGCAGAAAAGAACAGCACGATTTTCAGAAGTGTAAACAGCGGTCTCTTCACCGTACCCTTGCCTCAGTCAGCGCTTCGGCGCTTTATCGCGCCTCTTTTTGAAGGGGGTCTGCAACGCCCCCCGCCGCGGATTGAGGCGGTTGTTCCATGAGAACATGTACTGTAGCGACGGGTGGATTGCCTGCGGTTTCTCGGAAACGGCAAGCGGCGTCACCGGCGTTCCGTCGGGCCATTCGCCCATGAAACATTGTTCCTTCGATCCAATGCCGAGTGCGATCGTTTTCGCCGCGGTATCCCCGGTAAACGTATACGCCGCAAGCGCGTCGAAATGCCTGAAGATACCGTAAAAATCGAAATTGTCGATTACCCCGTAAATGCTCTGCGAACCGTAGGTGACAAAGTGGTTCGCCGGCATGATGTACATGAAGACGCCCCGTTCCGGACGACACCTCACCGCACCCCCGTAAAGGCGCATCGGCCGGTTTTTCCACCGGCGGCAATGGTGGCGATAAGAAATTGATCCGAGGCCGAAAGCTTTGTATCGGCAAAAGTAACGGTATGCCGTCCCGCCTCCTGCCGGGGAAGAAACACCCGCTTCACGCACTGCCCCTTGATATTCCAGAGGGTGACGGTGACATCGACGGGTAGTTGCAGTCCGTAGACGATCCTGATGCCGTTGCCGGCGGCGATTGCGGAAAAATTGAACGTTTGTTCCCTGTGTTCGCCTGTGCGGGAGGGAACAACCGCCGCGGGGTACTTTTCGGCAAGCAGCTTCGCCGCCCGGTACTTTACATTCCGCTCCGGGTCGGCGATGTCCTCGGCAAGGCCCCAGCACCCGTAGCGGGTGTAGGCGCTGCTCAAGGTGAACTGCATGGCAAGGTTCCCGCCCGCCTGGAAAAAGGCGCTGTCATAATTGTAGGTCCACACATCAGCCATGCCGGGAGCGCGCTCCGCGGTAATACGGTTGGCGATGTTGTCGGTGTTACCCCCTCCATGGTCCGGCCCCCCTTCATAGGAGCAGTAGCCGCCGGGAAGCTCCCGGTCCTGCGCCAGCTTGGCCCATTGCATGCGGCCTGCTTCGTTCGTCTCTCCTGTTTCGTCAATTTGCGCCGTGATATCCTCCCTGCAGTCGGCTAGGATTTTTTCCACATTCTCCCCGGCATCATTTCCGCCGCCGAAATAGATTTGGCTGGCGATTGCGTAAAGGTAGTCTTTCGGCGGGCCGTACGCTTTGGCGATAGTGTCGAGCATCGGAGCTACCCACCATTTGAGCATGGGTTTATGGTGGCAGAGCATGACGCGGATGCGGTTGTTGATCGCATCGGACCCGAAGACCTGCTCAAAGAGCTTCGCAAGCTCGACGGTTCGACGGGCATGGTTGGCATGCTCGCCGATATGGAGCGCCTTCGCCTGATCCTGGTTGTAAAGGCTCTGCTCGAACCCGGGAGCGGTGTTCCAGACCTCGTTGCTGCTTTCGACATAGAGAATAAGGCCCGGTTCGAGCGTCGCCTTGAACAGCTTTGCCACTTCAAGCACATATCCGGAATCGGCGGAGAGCGGGATGTTGATCCACGGGTCCATGTGTACGAGGTTGCAGAGTTCGATGACGTATTCCCAGGCCGCGCCGTCGGTCTTGCCGAGCGGGGGAATCCTGCTCTGGGAGGCATCCTCTTTGCGTTTGCGCTTCGACCAGACTGTACGGACCGGATAATCCGGATCGCAGCCGTTGGTCATGGTGAAGTTCATGAAACGGATGGTTGAGAATTTGATGCCGGTCAGTGCGGCGATGAACTCGTCGGTGAAGGTTTTCGTGGTAGAAAGGTCGTAGCCGGGTCGGAACATGCGGAAATCGATAAGCCCCGATCCTTCGGCCCCCGCTGCGGTGCGCTTCGTCTTGGTGAATTCGATGATGATCAGTCCGTGATTCGCTCCGGGCGGGCCGGGAACGATAAAGTCGAAGGTCGTGGCGTTGGATGCGTCGTCGTACGCTTTATTCTGCACCGACCCTCCGGTGACCCCGCGCACGTCGGCGCTGCCGCCAAAGGAGCATTTATAGGTCCCGCTCACGTCGATGCGGTAGACCTCCGGGTCGTCGATGCTGTTGCTCCATTCAGCGACGGGACGGTAATCGGCTACGAATTGCGCATCGACTGCCGGCCATCCATAGTCGTCAACCTGCGAGGCCGTCAGTTCATTCCCGTCCCCCACGGTGCTCCAGCGGTACTCCTCCTTGACGATATCGACGAAGGTACCGCCCCGTTCGGCAAAGTTGATGTTGACCCCGAGGTGGGCGGCAAGGAGGGGGAGGGGGAGGAGAATTATGACGGAAATGATGCATTGTTTCATGATGAGAATCCTTCTTTATTTGAACAAAGAAAAGTGATAAAATGGCCGCCGACCGTTCCTCACGACTTCTCTCTTCCCCCTCACGTCGTATACATCGATTTCCTTCTGGATCTGAAGGGGACTTTTCGTGTTCGCTTCACGGACGACATGCAGGTACGGAAGCCGGCCGTCGCCCTTTTCAAGCTCTATGGGGACGACGATGTCCGCATCCTCATACAGCGTGACTTTACCGAGCAGATTCCGGTATGCCTGGACGGCCGGGTCGGCGGCGACCGCCCGTCCGATCGAGGCGAGCAGAAAGGAGAATAGGGAGATGTTGACGGAGCGGGTATTTCTGATCTCTTTGATCAGCAGCCGCGCACGGGTGACGTCGATCTCCAGAAGGGCGGTGATGGCGCTTTTCGCATACGACATCCGGCTCGAGTCGACGATGAGTTCCCGGTATCTGGGAAAGGGACGGGTGGAAAAGCGGGGGTCGATGGCCATGTCAACTGCCTCGCATAGTCAGGGAGCGGCCGGCGGCCGGACTCCGCGGCATAGCCGGCTGTCAGAAGGGGAGGTCCTCATCATCCTTCACTTTTTTCTTACCTTTGACGCTTCCTTTTTTCTTCTTGGCTTTAAAATCAATCTTTTTTTCATCATTGAAATCATCGAAGTCGTCTTCATCGAAATCATCTTCATAGTCTTCATCGAAATCGTCGAACGAGGAGTTGTCGATATTATACATGACATCAGAGATGTTTTTCTGGGATCCGGTGAGGAAATGGATGATTTCGGCGATTTTTCTCTTCTCTTCGACAGTTGCGGCTTTGGAAAAAAGAACGATATTCTTATCGACTGCCGTGAGAAGCGTTTCGAGGGTCTTGTCGAGCTTTATGAGCGTTTGTTCCATGAATACCGGACCTCCCTTAAACAGTTGAAACGATTACTGGTTCTCTCATACAATATACTCCATGGATCAAATTCCACAGAAGGATATTTTTCTCATGCCGCATGCCGATTTGTTGTTGGATGATTCCCGGTGGGGGGTATACGCAGAGAGACGCACGGCCGTGCGTCTCTACGGAAAGAATTCAGGCCGTATGATCCCGCAATTTTTCCAGATAATGGAAAACCACCCCGTCCTTCTTCTCCTCTTTCCCGGTTTTCCGGTATCCCAGCTTCCGATAGAGATGAAGGTTCTTTTCGTCGCGGTACCCGGTGAAGAGTTCGTACCGGTCAACATCGGGAAACCGTTCTTCGATTGCGTTCATGAGCATTGTCCCGATCCCGCTGTTCTGGTAATCGGGATGGACGAACAGCCGCACGATGAAGCAGGTCGCCTCTTTCCGGCAGGCACGGATGCTCCCGATGATCCGAGATTCCTCTTCGGCTTTAAGAAAAACACAGAAGCGGAATTCATCTTCGACCTCACGGAGTGTCTGCGTTATCGGCGTAATGTGATCGTTATTATAACGCTTTGCGTTTTCGCGGTAGCAGAATTTCTGCAGTTTAAGGATGGCGGGGAGATCGTTGAGGGTGGCGTCGGTTATGAAAGGCATGGCGCGCGGCATGTCTGTTTGTCAAACCTCCGTCGTGACCGCGATCACCTGCTCGATGGTCGTGTCGCCGCGCAGGGCCATTTCGATGCCCGCCTGACGCAGCGTTTTCATGCCTTCGCGTTCCGCCTGCTCCTGTAACTCAATCGTCGAGGCGTTTTTCAGAATCATTTTTCGGATCTCTTTGGATATTTCGAGCAATTCAAAGATGCCGGTGCGGCCGTAAAAACCGGTGCCGTTGCAGGTGACGCACCCTTCGCCTTTGAAGAGTTTCGTGGTCGGCGGCAGGCTTTCGCTCAATTGTCCGAGCAGTTCGGGGTCGGGCGTAAATTCCGTTCTGCACTTTGTACAGATTCTCCTCACCAGCCGCTGGGCGACGATAAGGTTGAGCGATGAGGCCAGGAGCAGCGGGGGGATGCCGATGTCGACGAACCGCGCGATGGAACTCGCGGCGTCGTTGGTGTGAAGTGTCGAGAAAACCAGGTGCCCGGTCAGCGCCATTTTAATGGCGATATCGGCGGTTTCCTCGTCGCGGATTTCGCCGATCAGCACGATGTCGGGATCCTGGCGGAGAATGGTTCGGAGGGCGCTGCCGAAGGTGAGCCCGATTTTCGTGTTGACATGGACCTGGTTGATGCCGTCCATATGAAATTCGACGGGATCTTCGGCGGTAATGATATTCCGGGTAACGCTCTTTATCGACTGGATTGCGCTGTAAAGTGTGGTGGATTTTCCGCTTCCGGTGGGCCCGGTAACGATGATCATACCATAGGGTTTGGCGATCTGCGCCCTGAAAATGCCCTCGTCGTAGGACGTAAAACCGAGATTGGTGACGCTCTTCTCGAAGGCCTCTTTGTCGAGAATGCGCAGAACGGCCTTCTCCCCGAAAATGGTGGGCAGCACCGACACGCGTATGTCCACTTCCCGGTGTCCGACCTTGACGCACATACGGCCGTCCTGCGGCAGGCGGCGCTCGGCGATGTCAAGGTTCGAAAGTATCTTGATGCGGGTGAGGATCGCCTGATGGGAGCGCTTGGGAGGGGAGAGCACCTTGCGCAGGTCGCCGTCGATGCGGTAGCGGATAAACAGATCCTTTTCCATCGGCTCGACATGGATATCGCTGGCCTTGTCGCGCACCGCGTTCGCCAGAATGATATTGACCAGTTTAATGATTCCCAGCTCCGCTCCCGCGGCCTGCATCTCCTCGAGGTCGACCTCCTCCTCCTGCCGCTGCAGGTATTCAATGCTTTCGCCCAGATCGGCCATGAGGGTGGAGGCGTCTTTGTGGGACGCGATATCGTGATAGAACCGTTCGATCGTCGTAGTGATTTCATCGGGTTTTCCGAGGATCGGACGGATAATGAGGTCGGTCGCATCACGTAAACTGTCGAGCAGCCGCAGATCGAGTACGTCGACCATCGCCACGACAAGTTCGGTTTCGGTGCGCTCTAACCCGATGCATTTATGGCGCCGCGCGATATGTTCGGGAATGAGCGCCACCACATTGAGGTCGGCGGAGGCATATTGGCGCGGCGTCGCCAGCGGAACGCCCAGTTGACTTGCAAGAAAATGCAGTTTCTGGTCTTCGTCGATATACCCCAGCTCGACAAGGGTGTCCCCGAGCCGATGGCCGGATGTTTTCTGATAATCGAGCGCCTTTTTGAGTTGCAGGGCATCGATCAGTTTGTTCTCGACGAGGATCTGCCCGAGCGATATTGGACTTTTATTGAAATCGGTGCGCATCTTTTCCGTCTGACGGGCCAGTTTCAAAGAGACGATGTGCGTCCGCACCGCTTTCTTGAAAAGTTCGTCATTGAGCGGAAGATAGATGAAATCGTCGGCGGCGATATCGAGCCTGTTGTCATCCATCACTACCCGTAGCGGTTCGTTGGCGACCGCCACCACCACCGGGATTTTCTTCACCAGTTTCAACTGCGCTATATCGTGTTTGAATTTGTTGATCGACTCGGCGTTGTCGAGCACGGCGAACGCCAGTTCACAATGGGCGCATTTATGCGCATAGGCGAGGTTGATTTTATGGATCAGAAGCGCTTCATCGAGACCGAGGCGGTGGAAGTGTTCTTCGAGATGCGTCAAGGAATCGGGGCCATAGCCCAAGGCTGTGACCTGAATGCGGTTGACGTTGCTTTCCGTTACTTTTTGCATTGGCAGAACCCTGGTGACCGAATAATCCGGTATCAGCCGTTGTTTCGGTTGCGGTAAGAACGAAAAATACCATTTGGCCCGGTGGCGCGTTAGTGGATTTGTGCGGAATTGGAGTGTTGGAGGAATGGGGGGAGCAACCAACGCTCCACTACTCCACTACTCAATTCCCCCTCCCTCCCCTACATCAGATATTTCATCAGGTCTTCTTTATCGAGACTTGCCGCCAGTGCATCTTCTTCGTCAATGTAGCCGGAATTCACCGCGGCGGCGAGCGACTGATTCAAGGTCTGCATCCCGTATTTTGAGCCGAGTTGAATGTGGTTGTCGATATTGTGAATTTTATTCTCGCGCACCATCGCCTTGATGGCGGGAGTGGGTATCATGACTTCCAGGATGAGCTGCAATCCGCCCCCCAGCCGGGGCAGAAGAACCTGGGTGATGACGCCGTTAAGACACATTGAGAGTTGTACTCTGATCTGCCGCTGTTTCTCACCGGGAAACACATCGACAATGCGTGAAAGGGTCTGCGAACAGGAGTTGGTGTGCAGGGTCGCGAAACAGAGGTGTCCGGTTTCCGCTATGGTAAGGGCTGCCTGGATCGATTCGGTATCGCGCATCTCTCCGAGCAGAACGACGTCGGGGTCCTGCCGAAGGATGCTCCTGAGCGCGGTATGAAACGAGCGTGTGTCCGCTCCGACTTCACGCTGGTCGATAGTGCATTTTTTATGATGGTACAGGTATTCGATCGGGTCTTCGATGGTGATGATATGTTTATGACGTGTGATGTTGATCCGCTCGATCAATGCGGCGAGCGTGGTTGATTTGCCGCAGCCGGTGGGTCCGGTGACCAGAACCAGGCCATTGGGACGGTCGCACAGATCCGCCGCGACCTGAGGAAGGCCCAGTTCCTCACAGGTGGGAATGGTGAACGGAATACGGCGGAACGCTCCGGAAACCGATCCCCGTTGCAGGTAGACATTCGCCCTGAACCGCGAAAGTCCGGGAATACCGAATGAAAAATCCACCTCAAGGTTCCGTTCGAACTCTTTGCGCTGCCGGTCGCTCATGACCTGAAAACATAAATCTTTGGACATTTCGGCGTTCAGCGGGAGCCGGTCGAGCACGGTGAGTTTGCCGTCAAGGCGGATCTGCGGCGGCTGACCCGCACTGATAAGCAGGTCGGTGCCGTTATGTTCGACCATGATCTTGAACAACTCTACCACCGCTAACGACATGTTACCTCAACGGCCGGTCGGTTCTTGCAGGAGGTTTGCCTTTTGTCGTCGGGATGTTCTCATTGCCGTTCTTTTTATCCGATGTTGATGGTGTGGCGGAAAACGGAGTGAATTGCAGGGTGTCCGCGGGCCGCTCACCGCTTCGGACCTCGGTCGTGGTACCTGTTGACGCTGCCGGCGGCGGAGAAGCGACGGGCTTCGTGGCCGGTTGCCGTTGCGCCACCCCTGTCGACGCTTTCGTTTCGATACTCCCCGATGAACCCGATGACGATGAGCCGGCGGTTGATGAGTCGCCGTTCTCTTCTTCGATGATCCTGGCGATCTCGCGCGGATCGCGGATAATCCGGGGGATGACCTCGATGATCAGGTTCGTTCGCTTCATCTCTTCCCTGCGGTTCTGGAAGAGCAGACCAAAAATCGGGATATCGCCGAGCAGGGGCAGTTTGTGCACGGTAAGCGTCTTATCTTCGGAAAGGAGACCGGCGATAAAGACCTTCTGGCCGTTTTCGACCCTGATGGTCGTGTTGGTTTTACGCGTACGGACGAGCGGTATGTCGCCGTATTGGCCCTTCCACCCGGTTATATTGGAAACTTCGGGAGCGAGGTTGAGGGTTATCTGGTTCGCATCGTTGACGTGCGGGGTCATGGTGATGATGACGCCGACATTCTCCTTCATGATCTGCAGGTTGCCGCCGGCCCCCCCGGTTCCGCCCATATTATACGACTGTATGGTATAGGGAACGATTTCACCGATATGGAGCTTGGCTTCGCGGTTATTCGTGGTCGTCAGTTTCGAATTCATGAGCATCCGGGCATCACCGTTTGTCAGGAGCAGGTCGAGCTTCATGTCGAAATCAAGCGGCGGCTTCGTCCAGTTCTTCGCCTTGTATCCGTCGGTCAACGGGCTTTCCGGATAGGAGATTCCCCCCGTCACCGGTGAGAGCTCGGACCATTTTATGCCGTATTGATCGAGCTTATCCATCGAAACTTCGATCAGCCGCGTTTCCATCAGGACCAGAATATGGGGATGGTCGATCGCCTTGACGATCCGTTCGATTTCGAGAATGACCCGCGGGCTGGTGTAACAGACAAGACGGTTGCCGCCCTCATCGACTTTGACGTTTTTCGTCAGGTCCCTGAGCATCTCGACTACCTCGCTTGCCTGGGCGTACTTGAGTTCCACGACGTACGACGCCAAGCCGACCTCCTCCTTGAGCTTGTCGGGCTCGGCAATAAGCACCGAATTGCCGATGACCTCATAAGAGAGTCCCGCCGCGCGTACCAGGAGGTTGATTGCCTCGTCGAGGGGCGTATTGTTGAGAATAAGCGTTATCTTTTCCTTTTGGACTCCTTCGCCCGCGACGAAATTCATTCCCGACCGTTCGGCGAGCACCCGGAGAATTTCCGAAAGACTCGCATCCTTGGCGGTGAGGGTGATGGGCGACCGGTGGCGCAGGTTGAGGTTTTCGGCGATAATAGGTGATTGCGTGGTGTCGGCCATGTCCTGAGCCCCGTGCGCACGGGGAAACATGCCTGCAATGATCGGGATTATCAATAGTATTCGCTTCACATGGTCCTCCTTTATGGGAACGCTCGTGCGTCCGGATGCTGTTATGTAATGTTCCTTGACTGCGCGGGAATGGCAATCCGGCATATCTTATCTCATCCGGCCCGACGTTGTCCCGACTGCGGCGCCGAGCTTGTCCCGCTTACCTTTGTTGCCGGTAATATCATATGAATAAAAGGACAGGTCGTCCTCCATGATGACCCGTTCGTTGTTGATCGTGGTGATCTTTCTTCCCACAACGTAATCGCCCACCTCGATGGCGAACGACCGCTCGCCCACCATGACGATCGCCGTATAGAGCTTTTTCTCGTCGTCGAAAATGATGGCGGTAAGCTTGACGGAATCAATCGCGGCGGCGGGTGAGGGGGCCGCCGCCGGCGCTTTAGCTTTTCCCGGCCGACGGAGCGGTGACGGGTTGCGGACGACGATACGCTCTTTTCCGGTCATCGGATCTTTCCGGCCGCTGAAGCCGAAACTCGCCCGCAGCGCCAATTCGTTTTCGAGGTTGTCGACCATGTCGATGAATTTCTGGTCGTACCCTTC
Source organism: Chitinispirillaceae bacterium (assembly GCA_016929415.1). GTDB lineage: Bacteria > Fibrobacterota > Chitinivibrionia > Chitinivibrionales > Chitinispirillaceae > JAFGNB01. Next base: position 31,053 of record JAFGIW010000096.1, read on the forward strand.
GGAGGTCTTGAGCGCCTCCTTGACCGTCCGGTTGAAGTGGTTCCTCTGCATGAAGACGCGCACGGCAAGGCTTCCCGCGGCGAGCACGGTGATGATTGCCATAACGATCAGTAGTGTGTATTTGTTCATGGCATGGTACCTGTTGCGACGTTGGAAAGCCGCGTCGTCCGGCCTGGTTGCGGCGTCGCTGCCCGGCGCCGGCAGTGTAACTATATCAAGGCAAACGGGCTCCGGTTTTACGCGCGGCGGCTCGTTGCTTCGGCGTCATTATGACCGGCGGTTCGATTGCTTTTTTGATCCGGTAGGTGTTGACCCGCATCTTGACCCGTATTCTCTTGTTCGCCGTTATACCACCCCTGATTCCCGACGACTTCGCGGTTCGCCGCCTTCCCTCCTCGATCAGGCTTACGTCGAACGACTCGAGTGCGATAATCCTGCGGCTGTTCTCGAATTTGGCGCAGAGTTCCCCGAAAGCGAAAAAATCACCCTCGATCTCGATATCATATCCATAGGTCGTAATCCGGTCTTTGGTCTGCGGCCGTACCGGTTTTACCGAAATGAGTGTGAGCTTGAGATCGTTGAGGCATGAGGTAAGGAATTCGAAAAAGATCGACTCATGCGAAACGGTGTCTTTCTGGCCGGGAAAGTCCATGTTCTTGAAAACCAGGTCGCGCACGTGGTTGAGGTTTTCAGAGACGATCTTTGCGGTTGCCAGTTTATTGGAGGTAACGATCCGCTGTTTTTCGAGTTCCAGGAATTGGGGCTCAAGCGTTGCGATATACATCCGGTCCACGGTGAAAAGGCCCGCAATGATGACCGCCAGTACGACCAACACTATCGGTCCGGTCTTCATCGGCGTTTCGCCCCCTTTTTTTCCGCCGAATAGTCGAAGGTGACCCGTTCGCGATACCCCTCGTCGTCGCGGGTGGTGGAATTGAAGCGGCAGGAGCCGAACACGCCGGAAAATGTCGTATCGGCACGCAGGTTATTGAGATAATCGTCAATGGTGATCAACTGCTCCTGCATCGGCGAGATAAGCCCGTACCCTTTTACGTTGAGAACCTCTTTGTCGTAGCTGAACCTGGTTATCCAGTAGGGATTGGGCGGCCGGTTGGGAAGGTGGAAGGCCATTGCCGCCAGTTTTTTGGTCCAGAAGATCCGTCCCGTCTGCAACTGGTCGAGCAGTTCGATGTCCGCTTTGTCGACGATCATCCGGGTCTCTTTATATTTGCGATATTCGGCCTCGATGCGATCGAGTTTTCTGCGCTCCGCTTCAAGCGCCATGCGCATTTTAAGGATATTGCTCGCCGCATAGGTGCCCGCCAGAAACAGGAGGACGAACGAGAGGACCGTGATCACCGTAACGGAGCTTTTCTGCACCTGCTCCCGCTTCTCCCGCTGCCTGATCTGCTCGACCAGGTTGATCCGGTATTTCATAGCTCTCTTCCCCTCATTCCCAGGGCAACCGCGATGTCGAATTTGCCCGCGGGTGCGGTCTGCCGGGCATCGAATTCATTGACAAGGTCGAGCCGGTTTATTGCAAGACCGGTGTCGTGAACGATCTTTTCGAGCAGCTTCGGCAGGGCATAACCGCCCAGCACGGTGATCGACGTGTCGGTCACGGTATGGTAGGTGTTCTGGTAATAGGCCAGCGAACGGGATATCTCCCCGGTAAATGCGTTGATCCTGCGTTCGATCTCACGGGGCGCGGGCGGTTCTTTCCCCCCGGCGTCGAAGATTTCCGCGGCGGAGAAGTAGATGGTCCGGTTGTAAAACGGGATGACGGTTCCGTTTCCCTCGATCACCACGGTGCTGAAATCGGGCCCTATATGGAGGATGACCGCGCCGCGCTCGGCGGACTCGGCGCCGCTGCGGCCCGCCCGGAACGCATTTGCAACGGTCAAAGGAAAAACGTCGATGACGAACGGGGGCAGCCCCGCCTTTTCGAAAAGGCGCAAATGCCGCTGAAGCAGGACATTGGCGACCGAGGTGACGATGACCGGTACGGAGTCGGTCTTTTTCGCAGGCGCGGAGAGAATCTGGTACTCCACCGTCGATCCCGCGGTGTCGAATGAAAGGTTCTTGCGGATTTCGAACTTGAGCGCGGTCTTCATCTCCTCGTCGGGCAGTTTGCGGAAAAAAAGCTGCGCCGCGTAGGTCTGCTTCCCCCCCACGCAGGTTACCAACGTGTCGGCGAACGACATCGACATTTTCTGCCGCAGCGTCCGCAGCCCGTCGATGATCTCCGCGTCCTTGACGAAGGGCCCCGAAAGCTCCTCGAGCCCGGCAATGAGGGGACCGCCCGCTTTGCCGATTTTCCCCGGACGTATTTTCGCGCCGCGGATCGATTGCGAATCTATTTCTATGCCTACCGAAGCCGCACCTTTCGGCACTGTGGTCTCCTCTACCTATTTCGGGATATTTCGTTCCCGCCAGACGGTTTTCAGTAAATATAAATTAATACCGGCATTGGTAATACGTTGGATCGGGGGAAGTCCGGGTGCGCTGAGATTATTGAGCAGCCGACGGTCGAAGAGGAAGCGGAAACGATCGTTGGCGGCGGGAACTTCCCGTGTATAATTGAAAAATGTATTGATGGTCCGGCTGCCGATGGCACGGATATCGTAGTTATAGAAGGGCAGATTAAGTATCCCGTTATCAGTGTTCCATACGATACCCATGCCGGGCCCGGCGGCTATCAGGGAAGCGGTGAGAAAGATGGTGGGTTGAAAAGTCGGGGTAGGATAAGTCGGAGCCAATGTTCCGTCGTTCGGGTTCGTTATGTACATCTGATACGATTGATCAAAGTGTATATTCCCGCCGGAAACCAGCGCCAGAAAATTGTTATCACCCCCCAATCCCACATGGTAATTGTTTCGGTTGTCGTAATTGTCGCATTCATCTCTCATCTCGGAATTGTACTGATCGAAATCGGCGTATATCAGATCTCCCACCGGGAAAATACTGCAACCGGGGTCGGTGACGACGGTCGCATTTCCCTTGACGACGCCCAGGACACTGATCGGGTTTTGTGCCCGTATAATCTGGCCGTCGATATTTGGTATCGGCACCATCCCGGCTAGATCACCTGCCGCATCGTAATAATAATATCGTGCTTGTCCGATTCCTGATATTGTATCAAAATAAAGGACGGCTCTTGTTGTCATTGATTGGTTCTGGGGAAGCGGGGCAATGCCTGTTACATCGAAGTTCGGCATCGCTAACGCATCCCGCGAATGGGTGAAGGTATTATCGAAGTAAGAGTCAATATATTGACCCTGCGTGCCGTCGCCGGTCAATCCGACGATTTCTATGCCATAGTCGTAATTGTTTCCCGAAAGCCCTGTGCCGTAACCGAACCGGGTACCGCCGACGTTGGTGGTCGTGACCGGGCCGTTGACAAAGTATACAGAGCCGCGTTTCGCGCCCGGGTAGCTCGATCCGGCGAGCAGGATCGGCTCGTTAGAATGCACCGGTCCGTCGAACCATATATTGTCGAGCCCGTTGTCCGCGTCGAGCGTGTTGAAGAGGACGCGGGAGGCGGAGGAATTCAGCTCCACGATGCAGGAGATTTCCTTGAGGTACTCCATCCCCGGGCAGGTGGCCCGCGACTTCAGCACCGGATCGCCCTCATCGATGACAAGCGAGACCGTATCGTACATTTCGCCGATCTTGGCAATATGGAAATCAACCAGCCCGGACGCATGATACGCGTCCCAGTTCCCCGCATCCGCCAGCCATCGCAGCCCGATCCGCAGACCCGATTCAGCGGCCAGGAGCGCCCGGTCGTCGTCGAGTGCGGCCTGTTCGCGATTGACCGAATTGGCGGCGAGCATCAGCAGGCCGCTTCCGGCGATCGCCATGATGATCGCGAAGGCCACGGTGCCCACGAGGATTGATCCGCGGTCATTATGCAAGATCGTCACCGGTTTTCCTGAATTGTTGTATGACATATCCGTTTCCGTTTCGTCGCGCCTCACCCCAACTCCCCCGTCCCCTCTTCCCCTCTCCGTTGACGGAGAGGGGAAGAGGGGTGCAGGGGCGACAGGGTGAGATGGTAAAATCAATTCCGGCACCGGAACACCTCCCGTATGGGGTCGGAATAAAAAACCGTGTCGCCTTCCGTCCTTTTCACCCGAAGGTCGATCGTGAGTTCGTTTCTGCATCCGTTAAGCGTGAAGGAACTTGCGGGGTCTACAAGAACGGGGTCGGCGCCGATAGTGTACGGTTTCCAGACGAGATTCGCTTCGCATTCGAATAACGTGTCGTTTGATGTCCCGATACCGGCGAACGGCGCTCCGGCGGCGGCGTAAAAGATCACCTTCGAGCACGTGACCGCGGATGAGCGGCAGGAATCGGCGAATGTTTCGGCGGCATCGAGAATTTTATGCGCACCGCGCGCGTACGAGGCGATCTGCGCCGAAACGTTCCCGTACCGCATCTGCAGGGCGAACCCCGAGTTGCTTTCACGGAACTGCGTATCGTACATGAGATAGATCACGCCGATCACCCCCGCGACGATCACGCCGATTACGCCTGCAACCAGCGCTTCGATGAGTGTCATCCCTCTGCGGTCGCGAAAAACGGTTCTCATTCGGAGATCCATTTCGTCATGGAAATCGAGTCCCGCTCGCCGTCGAAGGTGTCCCACGCGAGGACTATCGTTACTTTTTGTACCGGTATGTTCGGAGTTGCTGAAACAGTCAGTGCTTCAGAAACGATCGTCGTATGCAGCGTCCCGACGAGCGAATCGCCGCCGGCCCCTGCACCGAAGGTTATCGTTGAATCGTTTTCCCCTGCCGCGATCACCGGATAATTCTCATGGTTGTACAGCGTTTCGAACCGCGCCGTGATCGCCGTGCGCGCCTTCCGCCGGTAATTGCCCTCGGCCTGGAGGTCCCCTCCCTTTCGCACCATCGCGACAATGGCGACCACCGCAATTCCGAGGATCGCCGCGGAGACCAGGACCTCGACGATGGAGAAGCCGCGGGGGCGGCATCTTGCGGGGGGTATGGACCGGTCGAAGGCTGCACTACCGTGTTCAATCTCCCTTTTATCGTGAGTTGCACCCCCGCCCCGACCCTCCCCCGTCGATGGGGGAGGGCATGGGAGGGGGTGGGGAGGAAGGAAAAATGGCGAGGACATCATTGAAACCCTGTTGTAGGCATCCCTGATCAGTTGAAAAGGCCGCGATCCGCGGTTTATTTATTCCTAAATTGAGTGACTAAAACGCTGCTTTGCAGACTTCTTTGCGCTGCTGCTGCAGATGCCGGTAAATACGCCACTGCGAAAGCGGCATAATGGAAACGATGCGAGGCACCGGAAACCTAACGCTTCGGGAATGGAAATGACAAAATGCTCGAAATACCTCCCGGGTCCCGCCCTGCGGGACTGCGCTTTTCGCATGTCGTCTTCACTCGGCATCTTATGCATCACCTTTAAAAATCGCTCAATTTAGGTTATATCAGGTCATCAATGCTTCGATGGTGTCGGCGCAGAAATCCTGACTATGCGGCCATGAAACGGATCTGCCGTGGACTTTCACTTGACGGAAATAAATTATATCACGCAATTCATTGAAGATGCCTTTATCGAGAAACGGTGAAACGTCGAAAATCCCTGATTTACCATTATCGAGTTTTACGGCGATTGTATGGTTTTCCAAGGGTTTTGCCTCGAGTATTTTAATCATAGCCGATGGTTTCTCCATATTCGGCATGAATATGGGGAAGATGGTGCTTCTGATTATCAAAGAAATACAGGAAAATAATTATACCATAGAACATCGATATCGTAGGCATTGTATTGTCCACCCTGTGATTAATATACTATTTCAATTCCGTATATGCGAATTTCCCATTTACGCATTTCCGCATTTCCCCATCGACTGGGGAGGGGGCACGGGGATGGTGGGGGATGGGGATGCCCCGTCAATAATACCTCGTCACCGCGATTTCGTGTCTGATGTCGGTGATCGTGATTGTGCTGTCTCCCTTGGCAATCGTCACCGTAAAATCATCAGGATTCGAAAAGTAAATCTTGAGCTTCGCCGAATCGAGGCCCTCGTCCGAACCCGTTCTCCTGATATAAGCGTTCGCCGCGGCTGCCGCCGTCTCGGCGAGATTTTCGACGGTCTGCCGCCGCGTTTCTTTAACGAAACCGCCGTACATCACCACGGCTGCAATCGCCACGATGGCGATGATCACACCGGTGATGACCGCTTCGATCAGGGTGAAACCGGTCTCGGATTTAGTTGCCTGTTTCATGACGTCAACAATGGCTTTAAGTTATGGACAATGTTTAACGACTACCACTCATGCGTTGAATTCCATCGGGGAAAAGGGAAAAATGCGATCCCCGCTGCCGCAGAAAAAACCCTGGCAATCGTTACTATTTAAATCTGTACGATCCGATGGAACTTACGCCATTGACCAATGCACGTACGGAATCACTTTCAATTATTACCGAAGATTTTGCGGGACACTTGAATGTAACCGCGTTACCGCTGAGTGAATCAAGTACGGGATCCCATGAATCAGGGCCGGTAAGCGGTGATGGACAAGCACCTGCAAGATAGCTCGAATCACGTGTATTGAGTACCGTCTGTAAAAACCCCGCCGCCGACGCGGCCAGGTTTTCCGCCGTATTCCTTCTCGCTTCGATCGCATAACCCTGATACAACTGTATACCCACCAGCGCCAGCACCGCGACGATCACCGCCACGACGATGACTTCAACGAGGGTAAAGCCTTTCTCATTTCTGTGCCTGTTGTTGAACATTAAACCTCTCCTTTGAGAAAGAAAATGAAGATAATATTTATTTTCGGATGATGATTTCGATGGATGCAGGTTGATCGCGTTCCCCCTCTCTAGCCCTTGACGAGTTTGCCTATGGTAAAAATCGGAAAGTAGAGTGCGATAAGTATGGCCCCGACCACTCCGCCGAGGGTGATGATGAGGAACGGCTCGATGATCGCGGCGAGGGAATCGACGACGTTTCTGATCTCCCGCTCGTAGAATTCCGCCGCTTTCCTGAGCAGGGCGTCGATCCTGCCGCTCTCTTCGCCGGTGCCCACGAGCTGGGTGATCAGCACCGGAAACTGGCGGGTCTTTTCGAGGGCCGCACTTAACAGCTCTCCCTGGCGGAGGTTCCCGTACACCTCTTCGAGCGCGCGGGCGTAGAGGCTGTTGTTGACTACCGCGCCGGCTATCTGGATCGCTTCGAGAATCGGCGTTCCGCTGTCCATCAGCAGGGCCATTGTTCTGCAGAAATTGGCGAAAATATTTTTGCGGATGATGCCGCCGAAAACCGGGACCTTGAACAATTGCTTGTCGACGAAAAATTTAAAGGAGGGGACAGTCAGGCCCATCTTGAAGCCGACGACCGCTGCGACGAGCAGAATGATGACGAGCGGCATCTGTTTCTGGATGAGGTTGGAAGCGAATACCAGCACCTGCGTGGGTTTCGGGAGCGTGCCGCCGAGGGTCTCATACACATTCTGGAACGTGGGCACCAGTTTCCAGAGGATGCCGATGATGAGGACGACGACGAACGCACCGATGAACAGCGGATAGCGCATCGCCGCCTTGATCTTCGATTTCATTGCCTCGATGTCCTCCATATACGTGGCGAGCTGGTCGAGCACCACATCGAGCGCGCCGGAGACTTCGCCCGATCTGACCGCCGCGACGTACATGTTGTTGAACGCTCCCGGATGCTTGGCGATGGCGTCGGAGAAGGTGTGGCCGATACCGATGTCCTCGGCGACCTGCATGATGATTTTCCTGAAGACCGGTTTTTCCGACTTGGCGAGCTGTTCGAGCGACCGTGAGAGCGGGACGCCGCCTTCGAGCATGGTCGCGATCTGGCGGGTAAAGAACACCACGGTGCGGTAGGGAACCTTGCTCTGCATCGACAGGATGCTTTCGTTGAGCTTGTCCCAGAATCCGCGGTTCTTCGGTGTGCCGTCGAAGTTGAGCTCGTCAACGGAAACCGGCACCAGGTCTTTTATCGAAAGCCGGTCGAGCACCTCGTCGACCGAAGCTCCCTCCATCGTTCCCGTGAGAATGCGGTCCTGCTGGTCACGGGCTTTATAGGAGTATCGGGCCATTTACCGGATTACCTTCATGCTCTTCTCGTACTATCTGGAGGGGCGACGCGCAGGTCGTCTTCACTCCACCTCTTTGCTTCTTTTTTCACTTTCGCCCCACCTCTTTATTCCCTCTCCTGTGAGGAGAGGGAAATTTGATGATTTCATCTCCCCCTCTCCGCCTGCGGAGAGGGGGTCGGGGGGTGAGGCGATCGCTCTACGGTTCGTCAACCGCGCCCCGCATTTTATCTTTCATTGGTGGAGACGCACCGCCGTGCGTCTCCACTGTTATTTCCTTACCTCATCAGCCATTTTTTCCTGTTGTTCCTTCATTTTATCATAATTGCGGAAATAATCTACTTTTTTCCCCTTTTTATCGGTTATCGCGACACTCCGGCGGGTTCTGATGAGAGCGCCGACCTGGAGCGATAACGAAGCCTCATGCGGACCATCCGACCAGTCGGATTTTGCTTGAGGCGACAGGTCCAGGGAGAGCGTCATATATGCCCCTCCGGGGAACGAATGGAGCGTTGTCGACAGGTACCCCCGTACACGGTTGTTGTTCGAGAAGTTAAGAGGACTTTTTGAGGCCGGACCGTTCATTCTCCCGTAGAGGATGTGCCCTTTTGCTCCCGCTTCGATATCGAGCATGTCGCCTATTAAAAACCTGATGCCGGCAATGGGGTCTGCGACCGCCGCGGTGTAATGATAGTCGTCCTGTTTGCTGTTGAGCAGATAAGCGTGCGTGCCGGCGGTGATCATGAGGAAATCGATCAACCGCGGGGAAAATCCATGGACGCCGATTGCCGCACTTACACCGCGGGTTCCGTCAAACCGGGTTGAATCGTACTCGGCGGTAGAAAATTTCGTGGCTCCGGCCCCGGCGGAAATAAGCAGATAGGGCAGGGGCGCGTATCTGACCATGAGATAATGCGGCTTGAAGAACGAGTGGACGGTTGCCCGGGTGATCGTCTGGCCGGCGACCATTCCTTTGTATTCGATACCGAGCGTAGAGCGGGACATGTCTTCGATCGGAATGCCGGAGGCGAAGAGGGTGGAGGCGAGCAGCAGCATCACAACGATTATATTTTGTCGAAGCATATGGTGAAAAAGTTCCTTTTTAACGCTTATTGGTCGCGGTGTTGCCGCGGCCCCCGATGCATAGTGATTCATACGACCTTCCCTTCCAACAACCGCACCGGCATCCCCCCGAATTCGAGAAATACCGCTTCATTCCTTTCATTCCCGAACGACCGGCAACCTGAACCGCTCGCCGTCACGGTCACGGATTCCCTTGACCTCTGCATTGACGGTCGCGATAAGGCGGTTCGCGAACTGCCGCGGATAGGTGAGCTGCGTATGGGCAACTCCATCTTTGGTGGTCGCGGTCCGGTCGATGACCAGCGCGAAATCGTTATCGATAAAGTCCAACCGTTGTTGTTCGCGGAACTGCTTGCGCACTTCCCAGCGCCAGAACTCGAAATCGAACCCGAGCGGCGTGGTGAATGCCGCCGGCGGCAGGGTCGATTTCGCGTTCCCGACCCATTCATATCGGTCCCATCTGCCGTTTGCATTGAGGTCGGCGTAGAAATCTGGTATAGTATCACCCTCGGTTGTCACCTTCAGGGCGCCATAATAGGGCTCACCGTTGAACCGATTGCTTGACGTATCACAAATACCGTTTCCGTTGAAATCCCAGAAGAATCCGTTCGCGGTAATGCCATACTCGAGTACGCCGTCGCCGTCCCGGTCGTTACCGCGCGAAGCGACCAGCGGATAGGCGTCGAGGTCGAGGTCGATACCGGGGTCGAACTTGAAATTGCCGTTGATGTCTTCGAAAGGGATATCATAGTAGCGATAGTCGGTGATTGGTTTGACGTCCCCGTCTTTGGTCTCCCAACGATCGAAATATTTCATCCCCACCGCTAGGCCCGACACCACGGCGCTGAAATTGACCGGCGTGCCGTCGGCCACCGGGTTGCCGTTGACATCCTGTACTACCGCTCCGATGAAGAATTCGAAGGTGCTCTCATCCATATGGCCTCCGTTGGGCACTTTGACGGTGTCGTCTTCCGACCGTGATATGGTGATGGTATGGGGTTCTCCGGAGATGGTCAGCTTGCTTGTAACAACGATGCCGGCCACCTTCGCTTCGACTTCGCAGCCGCGATAGGTGCTCGGCAGCGCCCCCGCGAGGAGCCGGGTCCGCGCGATGCCGTCGTTGGTGGAGACGATGATCGGCTTGTCGATCTGCTCGCCGCCGCCGGGTCCCTTGAGAATTTTAAAGGACACTTCGGCGCCGGAAACCACGTTGCCGCTGTCGTCTTTGACCGTTGCGATAAGGACGGCGATGCCGCCGTTGATGCCTATATTGTCTGGCGTTATCGCCAGGGCGATGGACCCGGGGGCGGCGGCATGGAACCGGACCGTTGTATAGGCGCTTCCGTCGGGGGCTTTAGCCTGTATGGCGGCATCGGCGGCGAAGTAGCCGCTCTTGAGGTACGTCGTCGCGACGCCGTTGCCGTCGGTCACCGCACTCTGCGCGGTCAGGCTCCCCGCGTTGGTCGCGAAGGTGATTATTTTACCCGCGAGCGCCTTTCCGCTCTTGTCAAGGTACCGCGCGGAAACCTGGGTGGAATCCCTGCCGCCGATCACGAGCGAGTCTCTCGCCGTATACACCGAGAGATTGTTCGTCGTGAATGTCAGCACGATCGAGTCGGCGACATTCGCGGACGCGCCGTGCGCCGTCACCTTCCCGGCAATGCCCGAAGTGACGGCGATCGACGCGATTCCGGAGGCGTTCAGCGCCGAGCGGGCCAGCCGCGTGTTGTCGGTGAATACCCCCGGCGCCGTTATCGTAAAGCTGACGAAGTCGCTGCTGATCGGGTTACCGGAACCGTCTTTGAGAAGCGCCCGGACCCTCGCGGTATCGCTTATGCAGAGGTCGTTGCGGTCGGCGGAGAGCTCGAGGATCACCCCGCTGAAGAGCACCGAGGTGGAATCTTTTATCGATGAATTTCCTTTCAGCGCCGCTCTTATGACGCAGGTTCCGTTGATCGGCGCGCTTCTGAGTGTCACGCTGGTGCGTCCGCTGCTGTCGGTGGCGCCCCACTGGTCGATGATCCCCAGGGTGGCGGAGAACTGCACCGTTTCGTTGACGAGGGGGTTGTGGTTGTCTTCGCTGATGATGATCGCGGTGATGGTCGCCTCGGCGCTGTTGTCGGCCCGCAGTTGCGAATGCGACGAAAAGAGCCTCATGGAACGGATGGTATTGTCGTTGTCGACGGGCGCTTCGGTGCCGAAGAAAACGCTTGCGCTGTCGACGGCGCCGAGGGCCTCGGCCCTGATCGTTATTGTCCCCTTTGATGAGCGGCGTATCGCGGTGGCGACTTCACCGGCGCCGTCGGTGGTCTTCGTGGAATCGCCGTTGCCGCTGATGCGGACCCGCTGGTCGGGAAGTGGAAGTCCTTTTCCGTCGAGCAGTTTGATTTTTACGTTTACTGCGGTATTGAGCGGCGCCGAGCTGAGCTCCGGAATGACGATGACCGCGATGCCGCTCAGGGTGACGGTCGTGGCCACCGAGAGAATCGTATCGTTGATTTTCATTTTCGCGGAGACGATCACATTGCCGTTGAGAGGCTCGGCTTTGAAGGTCGCAAGGGCGATGCCGTTGCAGTCGGTGCTGTCGAGAGCGCTGATGGTACCGTTGCTCGCGGTGAACATGATTTCTTTCCCGACAACCGGATTGCGGCTGTCGTCGAACACCGCCACTTCGATGGTCGAGGTGTCATCGTAACCGCCAAGGAGCGCCGAAGGAAACGCGCGTATACGCATGTAACGGTTCGAGCTGTCGACCGGGGCCGTGGAGCCGAAGAAAACCGTCGCGCTGTCGGATGCGCCGAGCGCATGGGCGTTGATCGTCACCGTTCCCTGCGAAGGGCGGCTGACCACCGTCGACACTTCACCGGCGCCGTTGGTGGTTTTTATCGAATCACCCATGCCCTGTATCCGCACCCGGCGGTCGGGCAGGGGCGCGCCTTTGCCGTCAAGCAGGGTGATCCTTACCGGCACCTGATAGCCGAGCGGCGCGGTAGTAAGCTGGGGCAGAACGTTCAGGGCGACGCCGCTTAAGGTAACGGCGGTCGCAACGGTCAGAATGGAATCACCGAAAGCCGTACGGGCATAGATGATGGCATTATCGTTGATCGGTTCCGCGGAAAAGACCGCCGTCGCGATTCCTTCGCCGTCGGTTGAGTCGCGGGCGGTAATGAGCCCTTTGGTCGCCGTGAACGTGACCTCTCTGCCGGCCAACGGGTTGTGGTTGTCGTCGAACACCGTCACCTCGAGTATTGCGCTTTCGTCATAACTCGCCGCCAGGAAAGAAGGCAGCGCGCGCAGGCGCATGTTGTTGTTGGAGCTGTCAACCGGGACGGCTGAGCCGAAGTAGATTGTCGCGCTGTCGTCAACGCCCAGGGCCTGCGCGCTGATCGTCAGGGATCCCTTTGAAGAGCGGCTTGCGACCGTGAAGACTTCGCCGCTGCCGTTGGTGGTTTTCGTTGAATCGCCGCTGCCGCGTATTTTTACCTGCCGGTCGGGCAGGGGTTTACCTTGGCCGTCGAGCAGGGTCACCGTCACCGGCACCGGATACTTGAGCGGGGCGGAGAGGATCTGAGGAGCCACCGTCACGGTGACGCCGCTGAGTTTCACGGTGGTTGCAACGGTGAGAAGGGTATTGTTCAGAATCATTTTCGCGTAAATGACGACGTTCTCATTGGCCGGTTCCGCAGTGAATACCGCCGTAGCGATGCCCATGGCGCAGGTCGTGTCCTTCGCACTGATCGTTCCTTTCGTCGTGCTGAAGAGTACTTCCTTACCCGCTAGCGGGTTGCGGTTGTCGTCGAACGCCACGACTTCGATGACGGCGCTTTCGTCGTAGCTTGCCGGAAGCGCCGAGGGCAGCGCGCGTATGCGCATGTTGCTGTTGACGCTGTCGGGCTGGGTAACGGCATCCGGCTCCCCGGTGATTTTCGGGGCGAGCGGGCTGTCGCCAAGTTCACAGGTGAGAAGAAAAAGGCTGATGGAAAGAATAACCGCCGCCGCTCCGCACCGAAACGGGAAAAAGGTTGTGCCGATTATACGCATTGTGCCTCCGCTGTCAGGCTCGTCCCCGATGCAATATAAATTCGATAGGGACTAAAGAGGAGCTGATACCATAAAGCCCGACTGGTTTTATAAACAAAATAAAATACAGCAAATATAAGATACAAAATTAGCGCTATATATGGAATTTAATTAACGGAAGTGCCCGGGTGGTATAAAATGGTGAAATGAGGCTCTCCCGGGTTTAATTTCAATCTCGGTGGATCGCCTGTTCCAGGGGAGGAATGATCCATCCGCCTTACCGCCTGCCCGCCCTTTCACTTCTCATTCATCCGCATCAATCCGCGTGTGCTGTTTTTCATGAAGGCGACGAGTTGTGCGACGTCGGGATTGCCGTTGAAATCACCTTCGAGACAGACGATCGCGTCGTCGAGTGTTCTGTTCTCCCGGAAGAGGATTTTGAAGGCCCGTTTGATGTCGCGGCGTCGTTTTTCAGAGAAACCGTGGCGCTCGAGGCCGATTTTGTTGATATCGACGATACGTAAAGGATCGGCGCCGGTGAGCGCGAAAGGGAGAACGTCCTGTGTAATGTAGGAAGTGGCCTGGATAAACGCATGGTCGCCGACGTGGGTGAACTGGTGAAACGAGCAGATCCCGCCGATGGTGACATGGTTGCCGATCTCGACATGCCCCGCCATGGCGAGCGAATTGGAGATGGTGACGTCATCACCGATGATGCAGTCGTGGGCGATGTGGCAGTAAGCCATGATCCAGCAGTCGCTGCCGATGCGGGTTTCGCCGCGCGCCGCCGAGCCGCGGTTGATGGTGACGAATTCGCGGATCAGAGTATTTTTTCCAATGACGGCGTAGGTTTTTTCACCGGCGAATTTTTTGTCCTGCGGAATGAGCCCGACGGCGGCGCCTTTAAAAACGCGGCATTCGTCACCAAGGCGTGTCCCTTCGCCGATGACGACATGGGAGCCGATATCACAGCAATCACCGATGATGACATCGTCCTCGATGACCGTGTAGGGGCCGATCTTCACATCGACGCCGATCCGTGCGCCCGGTGCGATGACGGCGGTGGGGTGGATAGTTGAATTTGTCAATCGTTTCATACGGTTACTTTCCGTACATGGCAAGGAGTTCCGCCTCGCACACGAGTTTGTCGCCGACATAGCTTTTTCCTTCGAACACGCCGGTTCCCCTGCGGTATTTCAGCATCCGCAGTTCCATCCGCAGAATATCGCCGGGACGGACGATCCCGCGGAAGCGCGCTTTGTCGATGCCGAGGAAGAGGACGTTGGTCGCGCCTTCCTCTTTTTTGCCGTAAAGGCCCATGATCGCACCGGCCTGGGCCATCGCTTCGATGATCAGAACACCCGGCATGGTGGGGTTTCCGGGGAAATGACCCATGAAGAAATGGTCGTTGAAAGAGACGTTCTTTGAAGCGCGGATGTACTCGTTCGGGATAAGTTCGGCAACGCTGTCAACAAGCAGGAACGGGTAACGGTGCGGCAGTATATTGAGAATTTCTTCATGCGTGAGGGAGATGCCGCGTCCCGCCGTAGGGAGCGCGGAGGGTACGGCCTGTTTATTGATATAATCACGGATTTTTTTCGCCGCGGCGATATTCGCCGCGTGCCCCGTGCGCGCGCCGATGATGTGCGCGTTGAGCGGTTTGCCGAGGAGATAGAGGTCGCCGATGATGTCGAGCGCCTTGTGGCGGCACGGCTCGTTCCAGAACCGCAAGCTCGCATTGTTGAGAAAACCGTTCTGCCCGGATTCTATCGGTCCTTTGTAGGCGAAGAGGCGGCGCATGTAGTCGATGTGCTCCTTTGTCAGTTCGCTGTCCTGCACCACGAGCGCGCTGTCGAGCGACCCGCCCCTGATGAGGCCCTGCTCGCGCAG
>JAFGIW010000097.1 GCA_016929415.1 Chitinispirillaceae bacterium
GTATCCACTACTCGGTAAATTGTAGGATCGAAGGTAAATTATATCTGTTGTCAGGTCAGTTTACATGAAAATCGCTCAATTTAGGTATAACTTTTTATTTAGTATCATCCATTTTGATGGATGTTACAAGCTATATTATTAACGGCATTTAAAAGGATAATTTCGGCAAGTCGTTCGATAATTCAGGCAAGCTTTTCGATATTTCGGTCAACCCTTCCCCGGCCTTCCCTGATAGTCGCCGCTGCTCGTGTTTACAATAACGACATCGTCCT
Source organism: Chitinispirillaceae bacterium (assembly GCA_016929415.1). Classification (GTDB taxonomy): domain Bacteria; phylum Fibrobacterota; class Chitinivibrionia; order Chitinivibrionales; family Chitinispirillaceae; genus JAFGNB01. Next base: position 273 of record JAFGIW010000097.1, read on the forward strand.
GCGATACGAACATCGGAACCTGGATCACCAGGCCGGTTTCCAGCTTCGCGGGTTTTGTCACGTTGCCCGAGGCGGTCGCGCCCTTTATGGCCGGTTCGGTCTCCACCACCTTCAAATGCACGCTGTTCGGCGGAGTGATTCCGATACATTTCCCTTCGTAAAAATCTCCTTTGACCCGTGTATTGGGAAGAACGTACCCGATGACCTCTTCGACCTCCCGCCGTTCGAGGGAAAACTGGTCGAACGATTCCATGTCCATGAACCAGTAATGGCCCCCGTCTTCATAGAGATACTCGAGCTCCATCTGATCGATCTCGACCTGTTCCACTTTGTCGTCGGATCTGAAACGGTATTCGGCACTGGAACCGGTGATGACGTTTCTCATTTTACAGAAGATCTGATTGGAGCCGCGTCCCCGCACGGTGAAACGAAAAATCAGCACCCGATGGGGTTCGCCATTGTGCAGGATAATCATGCCCTTGCGGATCTGTGTGGCGGTAAACATATACCTCGCCTCGTCTTTTCAGGAAAACCGTTCTGCGTGCCATTCCGTCATATCTGAAAATAGTATTTGAGGCGGGTCGTCGCTCTACTCGAGCGAACCCCTATGAGGAATCATTGTGATGCGGTGCGAGATGTGAGCATTCTGCCGCGAGACCGGCTGATAGATTTTGATCCCGCAATTCCCACCTTGCAACCCCCTCCGTGTATTATTTTTAACCGGCTTTTCCGATCCGATGCGGGATTTCGACCGGGCGGGCGTTTATTCCGGGCTTCAATTTAAAGAGATGGTTTTGCGAGAGGAGCAGTTCATGAGAGTCGGTTTTATCGGCTGGCGGGGTATGGTCGGGTCGGTACTGATGGAGAGGATGAATGTCGAGGGGGATTTCAAAGGGTATGAACCGATCTTTTTTTCAACCTCGCAGGTTGGTGTAAAGGGGCCGTCAATCGGCATTGATGTTCCGCCGCTGAAAGACGCGAATGACATCAATGAGCTGAAAAAACTCGATATCATCGTTTCGTGTCAGGGTGGCGACTATACGACGGCTGTTTACGACAACCTCCGTTCACAGGGATTCAAGGGTTACTGGATCGATGCCGCATCGACCTTGCGAATGCGTGACAGCAGCATCATCGTCCTTGATCCGGTCAATCGGGATGTGATTGAAAAGGGGCTGAAATCGGGAATTAAAGAGTATATCGGCGGCAACTGTACGGTCAGTCTCATGCTTATGGCGCTTGCCGGGCTGTTCCGGCGCAATCTCATCAAATGGGTATCGAGCATGACCTATCAGGCAGCTTCCGGCGCCGGGGCGAAAAACATGATCGAGCTGATTGCGCAGATGTCTTTTCTCTCCTCCGACGCTGCCGCCTTATTGAAAAATCCTGCGGTGTCGGCCCTTGAACTCGACCGGGTTATCGTTGCAGCGCTTCGCGGAGAAAAAATTCCGACGCAGAACTTCGGCGCCCCCCTTGCAGCCAGCCTTATCCCCTGGATCGATAAACCCATGGACGACGGTCAGACCCGGGAAGAGTGGAAAGGGTATGCGGAGACGAACAAAACGCTTGGAACCGGAAAGCCCATCCCTGTTGACGGCATTTGTGTCCGGGTTGGTGCGATGCGCTGTCACAGCCAGGGATTGACCATTAAATTGACCAAAGATGTCCCGCTCGACGAGCTTTCGGCTATGATCGGATCGGATCATGAGTGGGTAAGAGTGGTCCCCAACACAAAGGAAGCGACATTGAAGGAACTCACCCCTGCCGCAGTTTCAGGGACGCTTTCCGTTCCAATAGGCAGACTGAGAAAAATGAGAATGGGGCCGCTTTATCTGACCGGATTTACGGTCGGCGACCAGTTACTCTGGGGAGCCGCGGAACCGGTGAGAAGAATTCTGCGTATCGTGTGCGACCATCTCGGCTGATAAACTGCCCTAATCCGCGTGAAACAGGGCTGCCGGGTTAAACGGCAGTCCCTTTTATCATAGAATAATCTCTTCCATTGAAATACTCTTTGAACCTATATTACCATATACTCACACTTATCTATATCGTCACACTTATATATTATGCATAGTGGTCATTCATTTTTTGACGGGGAGGCTTTTATGCTACGAAATCCGGTCAATGTTGTTGCAAGTGCGCTTTTTGCATTCCTTATCGGCTGCAGCGGTTTTGATTCGTCACAGATAATGGTCCATCCGGATTCCGCCGTCGTCTCCTCGACATTCGATATGGCCCTGGTCAATGTTTTCATGTATATCGACAGCAGTACCACGATTTCCAATAAAATCGAACGGGACTCATTGCATCTGCTTGTCGGCATGCCGGAGTCGTGGAACGTCGTCGGAGCCCGGTTCGTGGTTGTACGCGATCTGAAAAGCGAGCAGATGCTGGCTCTTGAGAGCGGTGAGCTCGACGACCAGGCGCTTGCCGCACTGCTGCAGCAGTATCAGTCCCAGGCGGTTGCCCTGCCCGCGGACGACGCCCTGCCCGCTGCGATAAGCGGAAGGGCGATCACCGCTCACGATCAATCCAATGAGGCGGAGGTATCGGTTGACGTCGGCGATGTCGAGGTCTGGAAAGGCTTCGGCGCTCCGGTCGATATCGTGTATGAAAAGGGCGGTAAACCGGACACCGTCATTCCTCTCGATTCGGCAATGGCGTTTCTTGGGGAATCCGATACGACCGGCTCCGATTCCCTTATGTCGCAGATCGCGGCGTTGGAGGCTTTCGGGATCAGTGTTCCCGATTCCATCGGCGTCTGCATCGTACCGGTGGCAATGTTTCTGAAGATTCAGGCCGGCCCCCAGGAGGGCGACGACACGCTCTATTACTTTACAAAAACAGGTAAGATGAATCAGGCCCCGTCCGCCGTCATAACCGTGATGATGCCGGAAATGGCCGATCTCGAAACAGGCGATATGGTGTATGTGCCGATGAAGCTGACAAGCGCCGCGGGGGTGACCGGCAGCCGCGCACGCTTTACGCAGTCGGCAATGAAGATCGTCGCCGACCGCGCAACGGGAACCGTTCGGATCGACCTGGGAGCGGTAAACCTGAATCCTCCGTCAATCAACATTTTCTCGCTTCAGGGCAACCTGGTGAGGACCTTGACGCCTGCCGCCCCTGCCGCCGGCTCGATCGTATGGGACGGCGCCGATGCACGGGGGAACAGGGTGGGCTCAGGTTCCTATCTTGTGAGGATTGCCGGTGATGACGGCAGTATGGCGCACAGGGTGCAACTGGTGCGTTAGGCCGGAACCGGGTATAATACGGAGGCCGCAGCAAGAACCCGGAGACGGCAGGAGAGTCGCGGTACATTGAACGGCATGCCCTTTCGAGGTAATGCCGTTTTTAATTGGGGAGACCTCCGGTAGCAATCACTGATCGGTATCCGTAAAACGCTTCGGCTGGAAAATACCCCCCGTTTCCCTCCTCATCCGATCGATCTCTTTCCCGAATCCCCCTTTTATCTATTGATTTTTGTTCGCTCGAGAGAACAGGAAATGTGCCCGGTTGCCTGATATTCCGGACATGAAATGGATTTTCCATATATTATTTATAGCAGACGCATCGATTTACTCGAAGGTGAACAAACTATCTGAGAATGAAAATGATCAATATCTTCGAATATCAAAACTTCAGAACTTATCTGAAGGATTATTATAACGATCAGAAAGCCCGGAAAAAGAACTTTTCATACCGGTATTTCTCAGAGAAGGCTGGGGTCAACACTCCCTCGTTTCTTTATTATGTCATTGAAAACAAACGGAATCTGACTGAAAGCAGCGTGCTCAAGATTTCCCAGGCGATCGGTCTCTCGCGGGAGGAAGCGGACTATTTTGAAAACCTGGTTTTTTTCAACCAGGCAAAAACCATCAATGAGAAAACCCATTATTACAGTAAACTTATTGAAATACGCCGTCCTCTAGATGTGCAGAGTGTGGAACCCGATCGGTACGAATATTATTTAAAATGGTATCATAGTGTTATAAGGGAGGTTGCAACATTTTATAATTTCAGGGATGATTTTTCAAAATTGGGTTTGTTTCTGGTTCCTCCCATTACCGGCCACGAGGCAAAGGAGTCAATCCGTCTGTTGGAGCGGCTGGGTTTTCTTGAAAGGGATAAACAGGGTCTTTATCACCAGACGAGCAATCTGGTGTTGGGGCGTCCGGCCCCGCTCCAGACATTTCAGATAGAGCGTTTTCAACTGGAAATGCTGCAGATGGCGATGAGGGCTTATGACGGTATTCCGATTGACCGCAGAATGTCGACATCGACAACGCTGTCGGTATCGACTAAAACCATTGAACTTTTTAAATTGAGAATCCGGGAATTACAACGTGACCTGATGGAAATTGCGCGCATGGACGATATGGAGGAACAGGCGATCCAAGTTACCGTAAACCTTTTTCCAGTAAGCCGTTGCACAGATGAAAAACAATAAGGGAATTTTTACAGCGTTTGCCGCATGGGCAGTAATCGGCGCACTGCATTGCACCGCTCCGGTTCAGGTCGTCGAGGGAGGCGCGTCGGGAACGGATGTCGGAATATGCATGGTGCACGGGGAAGTGATCGATTCGCTCGACAGACCGGTTGCGGGGAGCACGGTACGGCTTCGGCCTTTTGATTATGTCGCCGGCCGCGATACCGGGTCAGTTATCAAACGCGACTGCAGTTCCGGCGCCGACGGCCGGTTCGTGCTGGAGAACGTTCCGGCCGGCCGTTATGTTGTCGAATGCATCTACGCCGATTCGTTCGGAGAGGCATCGGAGTGCGTCATCGACTCCCTCGATACGATAACCTTTTTACCGCCGGCGGTCGTGCGGCCCATGGCCTTGATAGTCGGCACTACCATGGGGGAGCAGCCGCTGGGGGAAGGGGACCATTCAATACAGGTCATCGGTTTGGAGCGCACCGCGCCGATTGACAGTTCAGGCAACTTCAGGCTGCTGGCCCCGGCCGGGTGGTGCAGATTGAACCTGCACGGCATTGATCCCGACCGTTCCGATATCGACACCGTGGTGTACCTCAGATCAGGCCCGAATGAAATGGACAGGCATCATGAGCATGCTACTCCGCCGTGCGACAGCCTTGCATGCGAGCTGGCGGTGGTGAGGGAACTACTCGATTCGAACGGTCTACAATCAGTGCCGACGGAATCGGTGGTGACGGTTGCGGAAAACCGTGTGGTTGAACTGCGGCTGCGGGGGTTGGGAATCCGGGCGGTACCGGAATCCGTATGTAGGATCACGCGTTTGCGTGTGCTCGATATCGGCGATAATGCGCTGCGCGAACTTCCGCGGGGCATCGACCGCCTCCGCCGGCTGGTGGAACTTGTCGCCGACAGCAACGCACTGCGGGAGATACCCGCGTCGATCGGAATGATCGATTCACTGCGCACGCTCGATCTTTCCTTCAATCAGTTGCTGTCGCTGCCGGAACCCATCACCTATCTGTCGCTCGACTATCTTGACCTTGAGGGAAACATGCTCTGTAATCTCGGGGAATTCACCCGGAAATGGATCGATGCCCACGACCAGGATTGGAAGGAGGGACAGAATTGCCGGTAACATTTTATTCTGATGGAAAAAAGGTCCCCCCTCCGGCATCGTTGCCTGGGCGGGCGGCGGTTGTGTCAGGATACAATGGCGCATTGAATGATGGACCGTCCCTGTCAGGGAAACGTGCCGGAGAGGGCATTGAGCGGAGCACCGTGAACGACGCCGAAATCGAAAGCGCCCTTCGTCAACCTACATCGTTCGTTCCGGCTCCGCTCAATACCCGATACGGCACATCATAGGCTACTCCCTGCACCGCTTCACTCGCGGGCTTCAATCTTCTCTGAACGACAGTGAAAGCCGCAACTCGTGCGTGCCGGTATAGTATTTTAATCCCAATTTCATTTCCTTCCCATCCACTGCGGGTGTCGTATGTCTTTTTACCGGTCGATCACAGGTTTACTCATTATGCTCGGTGTGTTGTTTCCCGCTATGGTTGTCGGTGCCCCCTACACCCCGCCGCAGACAGCACGGGTAAAATTCAGCCTGAACAAGGCCTGGAAATTCACCATGAGCGATGTTTCGGGCGCACATGCGGCCACGTTCGACGACGTCTCCTGGAGTACGGTACATCTGCCGCATAACTTTCAGGATGTTTCCATTGCCGGAGGAGGCTATTACCGCGGTCCGGCCTGGTACCGCAGGCATTTCACGCTCGACGCCTCTTTCCGGGGAAAGCAGATTGCCGTCTACTTTGAAGGGGCGATGACTGTAGCCGAGTGCTGGATCAACGGCACCAAGCTCGCCACTCACTACGGCGGTTTCTCCCCTTTCTGTCATGACATTACCCCCTACTGCACCTTCGACTCCACTGAAAACGTCATTGTGGTCCGCCTGACCAACGAGTACCAGACTCAGGTGCCGCCCGAAAAACCCGACGGATCCTTCATCGATTTCGAGATGTACGGGGGAATTTACCGCGGTGTCCGGCTCATTGCGACCGATAAGGTGTTCGTGCCGGAAGCAATCCATGCATGGGCAAACGGCTGGAACGATCAGGGCGGCCATTTCATTACCTTTACGAACGTCTCCGCTTCCTCCGCTGTCGTGAACGTACGCACCTGGGTAAAAAACGCTTCGGCGGCAAGCGTGAACATAAAAGTGGGGAGCGTCATCGTGAGTGCACAGGGTCAGGCCCTGGAAGCTTCCATAACCTCCCTGCGGACAACAGCCGTTAACGAGGTTGCCGAGTTTGCGGAGAATATCACCATTTCGAATCCCACGCTGTGGTACCCCTGGGCGCCCTGCCTTTACACCGTACATTCAGTGGTCTATGTCAACGATCAGGCGGTGGACCTTTACTCGACAAGAATCGGTATCCGGACGGTGCAGTTCACCCGTTCCGAGGGCGTGAAATGCAACGGCGTCGCCTTCAAGCTGCTCGGACTCAACCGGCACCAGATGTGGCCGTTCGTCGGTCACGCCGTGCCCGACATTCAACAGCGCCGCGACGCCGAGATCCTCAGGGATGCATCATGCAACTTTGTACGTTGCTCGCACTATCTGCAGGACGAGGAGTTCATGAACGCGTGCGACAGTCTCGGGGTACTGCTGTGGGTGGAGCTGCCGGGCTGGCACTGCTGCAATAATGAAGGAATGCCTCTGGCCGACGTGGTATGGAGGAACCGTCATTACGACGAAATACGGTTCATGGTACGCTCGGCGCGAAATCACCCCTGCGTGGCGCTGTGGGCGCCGGCCATCAATGAGGCGCATTCCGACCCTACTATCGAACAGCCGCTCAATGACTTGTGCCATCAGGAAGATTCCTCGCGAATGACCTCCGCCGCCCGCCATGGCGTGGCGCACCCGGTTGGCGCAGGCAGCAACATTTACGACGTGTACGGCGACAACCAGTTCGTTCCGGGAAGCATTCCGGCTGAAAATCCGGATAATACCACCTATGGGTACATCAATACCGAACATACCGGCCACACCTACCAGGACTCATCGCGCCGCGAGACCTGTGTCGAATCCGCACTTATCAGCCATGCCGGGAGGCATATGCTGATGACCGCGGAAGCACGGACCCGCGGCGCATGGGTGCACGGAGGAATGGGCTGGTGCGCGTTCGATTATTATACCGAGGGATCGGTCAAGTGCCATGGAGTCATGGACATCATGCACTATCCCAAGTTCGCGTTCTGGTTTTACAAAAGTCAGAGTGCCGCCGATAATTACGACGGCTCAAAAAATCCCATGGTCAAGATCGCGAACTGGTATCGCCAATCGTCACCGGCCGCGGTAAAAGTGTTTCACAACTGCGAACAGGTGCGGCTTTTCTCCAACAATACGCTTATCGCAGCACAGGGGCCGGACACTGTCAACGTGGCACATCCGCCGTCAACGTTTAACGTGACCTGGCAGCCGGGAACTGAACTGCGCGCCGAAGGAGTAATGGACGGTGTTGTCGTTGCGCGCGACACGGTGCGAACCCCGGGAAGTCCTTGCGCCCTCAGGCTTACCGCCGATCCGGCGCGGATCGAGGCAAACGGCGGCGACTTCAGCCGTGTGATCGTCGAAATTGTCGATTCCAACGGTACCTATGTACCCTATACGGCCGACTCGATTCATTTCGCTCTTTCAGGACCGGGCACACTCATAGGCGATAATCCGTTCAGAGCTCAGTCGGGCGTTGCCATGAACCTTGCCAAAGCCCGGCGTGAAAGCGGTACGATAACCGTCACCGCAACTTCGCCCGGCCTCGCGCAGGGTACGGTCGCCATCCAGGCGGTTGCGCCCCCGCCGTCGCTGCATATCAGACCGATTGCTTCCCGAAATGCCCTTACGGCGTTCAAAGCGGCTGAAACAATGATAACCAGCTGTTCGAACATCATTGCGCTGCACCGGTTTATTGACGGAACGGGCGCCGGCATCATGGTGTTTGACCTGAAGGGAAGGCTGCTTTACCGGGGAATGGTTGACAAGCCGGTAATTGACCTTTCAAAAAAAGTCGCTCTGCCGAACGGCGTCAGAATCGTGAAAGTCGTTGCGATGCCGGGGCGGAGGGCCCGGGCTGGCGATTGACCTGTCCATTTTTCAACCACGCATCATGGTTGCCATCCATCCGCGATTACCGGTTCCCGACGAAGATGACGACACTTCCGCCGTTCGACCGCACAGTAGAGGCAGGGAAATGAATAGGCCCACCTAGGCCGAATTCCTCCGGCATCACTAAAAATTGGGAAAATAGATTGTGCAGCCGATTCCGCCCTTGAAGGTGGTCATGTAAAAAGGATCGAACCTCTTGATCCATATCCCCAACTCGCCGAAAATACTGAAGATATCGTTGATATTGTAGCGAAGGCCGTAATGGCCGTTGAGCCCGGCATAGCTGTCATAGTCACTCTGCACGAGGAAATTGAAGCCGAATCCGGCGTAGTGCTGCAAATCGGAAATATCGGGCAGATAAAAATTACCATCGATACACAGACCCAGTGCGTTGTTGTTTTCGCTGAATGAAAACTCCAGTTGCGGCTTTAGTTCGAAAAGATCATTGAAACGCATGTTGGCACCGACTTGAGGAATTTCACCAACGCTGAATTCTACTCCTAATTGAAAGGGATGGGCAGTAGCGGCGAATATGCCGACGATCAACAGGGACACTATTGTTTTTCTCATACACTCCTCCTGCTTCGGAATAGGTTGTTATCCTAAAATATGATAATATGCAATCCGGTAGAAAGTATTTTATTAAATAAGAAACCGGTTGCCGGTCTCTGTGCTTCACCGGAAATGGTTAACGATCAACTGCCGGTAAAGTGGCAATTTGTCGCAAAATGAAGGTGGATCGATACATGACGATTAAACGAACGCGTATTATAAAAGCCGTATTCATCGGAAATTACGTTCCGCGTAAATGCGGCATCGCGACATTCACGACGGATTTATGCGAGACCTTCGCCGCAAAATATCCGAGTATTGTCTGTCATGCGGTCGCGGTAACCGATATACCCGGGGGATACGACTATCCCGAGCGGGTGCGTTTCGAGATTTTAGAACAGGATGTCGATTCCTACAAGCGGGCCGGAGAATTCATCAACATAAGCAACGCCGATATCGTATGCCTGCAGCATGAGTTCGGCATTTTCGGCGGGCATGCGGGAAGTTTCGTGCTTACGTTGCTCCGTTCCGTGCAGTCTCCCGTGGTGACTACGTTTCATACTATACTGAAAGACCCGTCCCCGCGGCACCAACAGGTTGTCAAGGAAATCGAGCATTTATCTGAAGTGGTCATCGTAATGTCGACAAAGGCTGCGGAATTATTGACCGACCGGTATGGTATTCCCGGCGGCAAGATCAGAATCGTTCCTCACGGCATACCGGAGACGGCCTTTATCGATCCAAGTTTCTACAAGGACCAGTTTGCCGTGGAGGGTAAGACGGTGCTTCTCACATTCGGCCTGCTTTCTCCGAACAAAGGCATTGAATATGTCATACGCGCGCTTCCGGAGATTGTCAAGTATTTTCCGGAGGTCGTCTATATTATTCTCGGGCAGACGCATCCGAATCTTTTAAGAACTGAGGGCGAAAATTACCGTATAGGGCTCCAAAGACTTGCAACGGAACTCGGCGTGGAGAAACATGTCAGGTTTTATAACCGCTTCGTGTCGCTGGAAGACCTGAAGGAATTTCTCGTTACGGCCGACATCTACATCACGCCGTACCTTAATGAAGAACAGGTGGTATCCGGCACGCTTGCCTATTCCTTCGGCGCGGGGAATGCAGTGGTATCCACGCCGTTCTGGCATGCCGCCGAGCTTCTGGCCGACGGCAGGGGCGTTCTCGTTCCTTTCGGGGATGCGGCGGCAATTGCGGAGAGCATCATCAGGCTCCTGAAGAACGACGCCGAACGCAACGCCATCCGCAAGAAGGCATTCCTTCTTGGCAAGGAGATGGCATGGCCTGTCGTCGTGGAAAAATACCGGGACATTTTCATGGAAGCGAGAATCAACAAGCCCGGGTCGGTCCGTCATAAAAAAACGATCGAACCTCTCGATACGAAAACCCGCGATCTTCCCGATATCAAGCTTGACCATATCGTGCGTATGACGGACTGCACCGGCATACTTCAACACGCAAAGTACAGCATCCCCAATCTCGAGGAGGGATACTGTACGGACGATAATGCGCGGGCGCTGATCCTGACGTCGCATCTGCAGGAAATGGGAACTCAGCCTGCAAAGGAAATCGAACGGCTCGGCTATGTCTATCTGGGATTTTTGTCGTACTCTTTCAATGAGAACTCGGGACGCTTCAGGAATTTCCTCAATTACCGTCGCGAATGGATCGAGGATATCGGTTCCGAAGACAGTCACGGTCGCGCCGTCTGGGCGCTTGGTACGTGCATCGGACGGACGCCGCATGTCGGATTTCAGAAGCTCGCCGCGGAACTGTTCGATAGGGCGATTGCAGCGGTAACGTCCTTTTCCTCACCCCGTGCATGGGCGTTTTCAATTATAGGCATCCATGAATACTTCCGTCGTTTTACCGGAGACCGCAGCATACAGGCCATCCGCCGGAACCTCTCCTTGAAACTTCATGAAACCTTGCGTGCGAACAGAGCCCCCAACTGGATGTGGTTCGAGCAGTCCCTGACTTATAGCAATGCAAAGCTTCCCCTCGCCCTTATTTTGAGCGGTCGCTGGCTGCCCGACGGAACAATGCTCAACGACGGTCTTGCCGCGCTTAAATGGCTGTGTGCGGTTCAGACCGACCAGCGGAACAATTTTCAGCCCGTCGGGGCGGATTCTTTCTTCAAACGCAACGGCGTTTTTCCCCAGTTCGACCAGCAGCCCGTCGAAGCCTATGCAACCATATCCGCCTGTTTGGAAGCTTACCGGGTAACGAAGGATTCGAAATGGCACGATGAAGCATGGAAGGCGTTTCAATGGTATCTTGGCCGCAACACCCTGTCAGTAAGCCTTTACGATCCGTTAACCGGGGGTTGCTGCGACGCCCTGCATGTCGACCGTGCCAATCTCAATCAGGGCGCTGAAGCCGCGCTCTCTTTTCTCCTGTCCCTCACGGAGATGATCGCCACCCGCAACGATTTGCAGAGCTTGAAGGAACCGGTACAATAATGGTACCATGGTGACGTCATGTCGAAAACCAATCCGTTACTGAACCATGGGAAGATTTTCCTGTCTCCCGATTCTTCGCGCGTCGTTTTGCGAAGGCTGATTCCAAATCCGGAAGATCGCACCTCGAACATTATCGGGCGGATCAATTCCCTGCCGGAAAAAGAGGTCGTCCGTAACATAAGATCGGTTATCGCCTGTTTTTCCAAACGGCACCTGCGAACCGAGGAAGTCCTTCTGTCGCATTACGAGTCCGTTAAATCGTTTTTTAATACCGACTACGATGTATCGGCCGCCCGCAAACTGCTTATCGGCGCGTACTTCACTCAAGAGTTTGCTTTCGAGGCCGTTGCGCTTTTCAATCCCTCCATTGTGCCGCATCCCGATCAAACAGGTCTACCGGCGGGATCGGTTCGTTTTATAATGAGCCTTCGGGCAACCGGTGAAGGCCACATCTCTTCGATTACCTTCCGAACGGGCATTGCGGATTCATCCTGTATGGTGTCACTCGATCCGGTTTCGCGGCAGGCCGCCATCGCCTCTCCGCACTGCGATCCTTCCTACGATAAACTATGCTTCACCCACAAGCTGGCCGAAATGGGATTCGACAACGACTTTTCAAAATCAGTCATTGCGCCCCTCGATGACTCTTTTACTATCAAGCAACTTCATGAGTCACTTTCAGGTTTCATCCGGGGCAGTCACCGTTACTCGGAAAACGACCGGCTCTCCCATGACAAGATCCTCTGGCTCGCCTATTCCAATTATGAGGTCCGCGTTTCAGAAGAACTGCCGCTTTCCTACTGGGTCATTTTCCCGGCGTCGCCGTCGGAGAAGAACGGCATCGAAGACGCCCGGTTCGTCCGCTTTGTCGACGACGACGACAGCGTCCGGTATTTCGCAACCTATACCGCCTATGACGGAAAAGCGATTCTGCCCCAACTTATAGAAACCGATTTCAAATCCTTTAAGATGATCACCCTCAACGGCGACGCCATACAAAACAAGGGAATGGCTCTCTTCCCCCGTAAAATAGGAGGAAAATATGCCATGCTGTCACGTCAGGACAGCGAGAGCATTTTTCTCGTCTATTCCGACAATATCCATTTCTGGTACGATCCGGTGCGCATCGTCAGGCCGAAATATGACTGGGAATTCATGCAGATAGGCAACTGTGGCTCTCCCGTCGAAACCGAGGCCGGATGGCTCGTTCTCACCCACGGCGTTGGTCCCTTGCGTCAATATTCAATCGGCGCGATCCTGCTGGACCGCGCCGATCCGTCGAAGGTCATCGGCCGGCTTGAAGAACCGCTGATCGTTCCCACCGAAACCTTCAGGGACGGTTATGTTCCCAATGTGGTGTATACGTGCGGATGCCTTTTGCATAACGGCAAACTCATCATTCCCTATGCGCTCTCCGATTCGAAAACAACAATCGCGACCGTTGATTTACGCAACCTGCTGGCGGCGCTGCACGTTGAATAGCGGCACCGGGAGGGCGGGAAGAGCATAGACGGGAGACGGGGAAGAGAAAACGTTTCCCTTTTTTGTTCTCTCAAGCGAACAGAAACTGCTGTTTCTATAAAAATTTTTAAACATTCGGCGTATTTTCTACACTAAATTAAGTGTTGTA
>JAFGIW010000098.1 GCA_016929415.1 Chitinispirillaceae bacterium
CGAGCAATACTGCTCGTCTTGTTTATTTCGCGGGCTTTGCCCGCCCCATAAACAAGCTACCGCCTCCGGCGGTAGTAATTTGACTTGAAAAAGATCTTCTTTAAATTCTTCGCATAGTTCTTACCGAAGGAGATCGTGTCGTCCGTTTTGTCCCATACATGAAACAAACCATCGCACCCGCACTTTGCAAACAATGCTTTCAATTCTTCATCTTGATAAACATCGGTATTGATGAAGGTATGGAGTCTGTCCAATTCAAAATACGTTTTCGCGTACTTTGACAAGCCATACTCCTTATTGAGGGCATTGCCTTCGTGGGTTCCATTCTGTGTTAACAGGAGGAACGTGGTGACAACCGCCATTGCGCCGTCCGTTTCGTACGGCAGATAACCGATCTTTACGTCATTGTATCTGAACGCGACAAAATGCGATCCCTCGGGTCCGCGCGAGAATTCCGGATTTTCGAACGCCGCGTACAGAAGAGCCTGAATCTTGGGCTTTTCAAGCGGAGCAAGCCGCTCCCACAGGCGTTCAAGGGCATGAACTTGAATATAGACCGGCACCTTCCCGTCCTCCTTTTCGCCCCCGGTGGCAGATATATCGACCGATACCGAGGCCCATTGCACGCCGTCTCTTTCCGGTATACCGAGCCGGTATACCGGCCGGGACTTGCCGTCAATTGTCGCGTGTGTTTTTTCGGCGGGATTTTTTTTAAGCGTATAAACAAGGCATGTGTAGGCTTCCGAATGTGTCGGTGCGTGATTGGTCCGATCAATCCAGTAATATGCCCGATCTATCGAGGTGCATATGAGGCACATGTTGTCCAGGTGCACGCTCATCATCCGGATCGGATTGCGATGCTCCTTGTTCAACATAGAGGTAAGTATTACATGGAAATCAACCCATTTGCCGAAATCGTCGTTCGTCGCATCAATAAACATTTCTATGCTTCCCAAGAGCGATACTCCCGCGGTCAGGAAATCATGCAACGCGCATTTCGAGTTGTACGGCTTGAGATCGAGATAACAATCGTCAATGATCTTCTTGATATCGTTTTTCAAGGCGGAAACGACGCCGGCCTCCACTCCGGATGCAGCATCTCTTTCGAAACGCATCGGCCGTATGATGTTGGCCGCGAATTTCGCCTGTAGCTTTTGCGGCAGCCTTTTCCAGTACTCAAGCATCTCGAATGCCCGAAGCACCCGAGTGAGCTCCTGGTAAAACTCGTTCTCATAGCTTCTTTTAGGCGGAATCTTCTTCGCAGGTTTCTTTTTTATCATATCCGTTTCACCCATCGCGCCGGAAACATACCGGCAAATTTCCGAATATGGTTGTTTCGATAGTATTCGACGCACTTATATGCCGTGTCGATTGTCATGCCGTAGTTCCGGGAAGCAATTGCGAAAGGACGAAGATCGGGCGCTTACTTCATGGCAATACTCTTTTCGGCAATTGCCGCGACAAAAGGGATGGAGACACAGAGATACCCCTTCACCATTTCACGCCTAATCGGTAATTTCCATACCACAGCACCAGAAAATGGCCGGAACAACGACTTTTATCGCTAACTCATTAAAATATAAATTTATTACGTCATTTCCAAAGCTTTTCGTATGACTTCCAATGCTCTTCGCGGGACTTACAATGCTCATTTCTAGACATCCGGCAGCGGGGGAAAAGTCTTGGCGTTTGCTTCGCGGCTTCTTACCGACATGTATCTCCTGTTGCATTCGTTACGCAGCTGCAGCATCCCCGCGCCGCCGGGAAATCAATTCAATTCTTCAAGAAGCCGATCGCTGCGATCTTATCGTCATGTATCAGGCGACCGATATAGAACCCCTGCGGCAGATGAGCTGTCCGGACGGCCGCACGGCATCCGTTGTTGCGATTGATGATTCGTTGCTGCAGCACCATCCCTCTACGGCAGACTTTTTTATTTTAAAGCAATTTTATCAGGACATTTGGAAAAAACTGTAGCTCGTCACCCTTCACTTGCGTAATCTGATTCCGAAGCCGCTGATCCAATTGGTACGCATGAAAAGGGAAAAGGACAATTAAACGGCGGGCGTTGACGGGAGCAACTCTATCCTGCCGCAATTTTACCCCACGGCGGGTTGTCTTATCTCCATGACCCGACCGCATTTTTTGATTCACGACGATAAAGGTAAAAACCCGGCACCTCTCTGATATCCCGCACCCTTTTTCTTCCCTTGACGTCATAGATGATGCGGGGAACGGCGGCACATTCATCGAAACCGACTGTTACCTTTACATACACGCTACTCCGGCCGTCGTGTACCAGACGAAATGGCCGTTCGCTCTGCCGGGTTGCCGTACCGATTGTATTGTTGATTTCCTTCACCTCCAAGTAATAATAATAGCTGGCACATTCTTCATTTATGCAATTACGCAGGGCTTTTCTGAAGTAACCGGCAACCCTTACTCTTTTACAACGAAGAGTATCGGCTTTATCCCGCCATTCCGACAAAGCGATCAAATTCGTATCCGGAAACAGCCGCAGGGGGTCCCCGACATAAAGTAAACTATCGCAGGGGGTGTCATACAGTACATCTGGCGTCTGGTACGAAAGATGAAAGCCGCTCCACGTTTGTAGAGGTTGGTAAAGCAGGTACGCATAAGCAGGTACGCATCAATTTCCAAAAAACTGTCGAGGATCCGCCCCAGCTTCCGTACTCTTCCGCCCGTTCATTTCCCACCATAACGTCCGGACCCATTGCCCAACCGTCGGGAGGCCGGATATGGAATAATATGACGATATACACCGGGTAGGTCGACTGCACGCTGTCATACGGGATATCAGCAAGATGGTTGTTCCAGATAATACGGCGGCAGTCGCCGGAGTCATGTTTGCAGGCGTAGACTTTGACGTTGAAAACCGTATCAGAAGGGGCGGCATAAAGAAGAGATGCGGTTATTGCCAGATTCAGAAATAGCGCCGAAGTGCATGCTTTCATATTTCAGTCCTTTGCCACTGCTTTCTTTTGCCAATTCCCCATTTTTCCCCGACTAACGCACAACGAATTTCTGCACTGCCTTCAGATTTCCGGCGCGGTGAATTGCCAGATAGGCTCCTGCGGAAAGGGGAGAGTTCCGGCGGTCTTTCGTTGACCACGTTTTCGTCGTGGCCGCGGCTTCAAACGTCATATGCGCGATCCGGCATCCTTTGACCGAATAGATATCGATGACACCGTCGGGCATTCCCTGTGTCCGTTCGAAAGTGATCTTCCCGCCGGCTTGCCGGACGGCGAACCGTCCGGTGGTTGCCGGCGACGCATTCAGGGAACCGCGTTTCGGCGCGATACCCGCCGCCCCCTTGTCGAGAATAAGATAATTCTTCCCAAGGTAATTAAATGCCGCCTGGTTGCCCACCGTCAGAAGGTCCCGCAGTTCGGTATTCTGCGCGGCAAGCGCGAAATACTCCTCCGAACCGTAATACACCGTGTCGGCGACGCTTGTCGAATCGTATACTGCATCCCTCCAGACGCTGTCGCTTGTATAAACGAATATCTTGTTCCCCACATTCTGCATCTGGTTGAGCTGCGGCGCCACGGTGTATGGGAGGGCGTTGGTATCGGAAACAACCGTCTGCGCGGCATTGGAATTCTGCTGCATTCCCTGCATGTAGTTGCTGGCGTCGTTGGCCCTGCCGCCGCTCTCCACCTGCAGGTCGTCGGTCCAGGAAACCGCGGTCCCGGCCGGAACGAAAAGCGACGAGGTATAGGGGGTGACGATTCCATACGCCAGGCTGAGCGCCTTGACCGAATCGATCAGCGGCGTAAGATCTTCCTGTGTCAAAGTCTGCAGTTTTATCTTGGTCATCAGGACCGCGATCTGCTGCGTGGCCCAGAGCCGGGGAAGGAAGGGATATGCCTCACCGGTTGCCGGGAATACTGCATCATACTGCATTGTTTCGACCTTTTCGCCGGTATTTCCCGAGAGTATCACCGTGCAGGCTCCCTGCCCCTGGTACCGTCCGTACATCGCCAGCTCGCTTCCGGAAAAAAGATCAGGCGGTTTTGAAGGGCTTATACCCCAGGTCGGCACCGTATTCGCGATAACGAGCTGCGGCGACGTCATAACGGGCGTCTCGATCCGTTTGTACAGATCGCCGATCACCTCCTCGATATTCTGGTCGGGGCTGCAGTAGAGCGGGCAGCCGCCGTTGTCGATTGAAATCTTATCGATGAGCACCGTGTTGACGTCGAAACCGAACCCGACGCTGAAGATGCGCGTCCCGCCGGTATTGGCTTCGTTGACAAGAGCGCTTATCTCCGCAGTGTTTGTCACTCCCACGGTCGCCTGACCGTCGGTAAGAAAAATACAGTAGTGGGGCCGGTCCTCCGTCTGCATCCGGGAAAGCGAGGTCGTCAGCGCTTCCGCGATATTGGTGCCGCCCGTTGCGGTGATCCCGTCGACATATTCACGGGTTGTTGCCACGTTTTCGGCGGTTGCCGGCAGCAGATCCTGCCCATTCGAGCCGACGGTGCTCTGAAAGGCGACGATATTGAAATAATCATCCGGCAGGAGACGGTTGATGCAGAACCGCAGGGCGTCCCGCGCCTGCACGATCTTCGTTCCCCCCATGCTCCCCGACCGGTCGATGGTGAAAACGATATCCTTGGCGACCACGGTTTCGCCTTCCTCCGGCTTCTTCAATTTCGGGGTTATCAGCATGAGAAAATACCCGTCCTCGTTTTCCTTTTTATACGTGAAAAGATGAAAGGAAATATCATCCTCCGACAATTTGTAGTACAGATCGAAATCGCGGCCGGGACGTGACTTGACGCTCGAATAGGTTGCCGTGACGGAATATTCGTCGGTCCGTTCGAGCGTCACCGGGAATGAGGGTGAGTAGACCGACGTGATCGGTGATGCATTGTTGATGTTGACGACAATCGATACCGTATCGATCAGCCCCATCGAATATTTTTCGGTGTTGAGCGGGTAGAGGTACCGGGACAGACCGTCGGTTTTCGGCAATACCTCAACATAGGTAATTTGTATCCTGCGTGATGTGCCCGGCGCCACGGCGCCGATCTCGACCGTATAGGCACCGTTGTCGGTGTATTCCAGAAGCGACGCCTGATTCGAATTTTTGACCGCTTCATTAAAGAATACCCGGGCGGTATCCCTGCTCATTACGGTCGCCGTCTTTGCCTCGCCGTCGACCACCACCTTGAACTGGTCGATCACCGCCCCCTGCGGAATTGGAAAAACATATCTGCCGCCGGTAAATCCATCCGCCTGATTGTTGACGAACTCCTGATCAATGGTCGTGGTCGCCACCCCGTTATTGATAGCGCAGGTGACCTTGTGATATTTCACCGAGAGCGGGGTGAGATAGGGCGGCGGGAAGATGATAAAGCCGTCGGCGAAAAGCGCCGATGTCGACAAGAGAACCAGCAAGCTCCGTTTCAGACACTCCATACAACCTCCCATGCAGACAAATAAAATGAATTGATCATCTTTCAATGACAAATGAACATCCGGTCTCATTCGAAGTTCCGGAGATAATTCTCATATAATACCGGCCGGCCGGATAGCGGCTGGCATTCAATCGTACGGTGTTCGGGGAATGCCGCTCGACCGACGGGACGATTGCCTCAACTCTTTTTCCCGAAAGATCGAAAATTTCGATACGGCGGACCGTGCCGCCGGCATTACCTAGTTCCATTGTAATAAAACCGCCCTTGCGGGCAATGCGTTTGGCGGTGTATGCGGAGGGCCGCTCAAGGGCGGGAATCCGTTCCGCCGCAACGGAATCACAGCGCTGCGAATCGGGCCAGACCGGTTCCCACCGGGCGCAAAAAGTGTTCGTTTGCACATCGGTCATCCAGGCGATCACCGCTTCGGGCAGGGTGCATATCCTGTTGCCGGCGATGAAAAGGCAGTTGACGCTGTCAAGCTCCGCCATCGACGCGGGAAGGGAGGTCAGGAGGTTGCCGGCGATGCTAAACGAGCTGAGGCTTTTTAATTTCCCCATCGAATCAGGAAGCCGGGTCAGTTGATTATTGTCAAGCGAGATAGTCCTCAGACTGATGCAGTTAACGATTGAATCGGGCAGTGCCGCTATTCCGTTGTTGTTCGCGAAAATAGTTATAAGGCGGCTGCAACAGCCGATCCGCGACGAAATCGAATCGAATGCATTTCCAACCGCCATAATACTTGACAGCGCTGTCAGGTTCCCGATTTCGTCGGGTATGACCGTACATGGTTTCGGCAGAGAAACCTCTCCCGCAGGGTTATAAACCAGTTGCAGCGAGGTGACCCGGTTCCCGCTGTTAGTCACCTCTTTTACCGAAACCGACTCCAGTCCGTTGCGGTCGAGGATCTTCCGGACGTTCATGGTGTCGCATGCGTAATCAACGCACGGTTCGCCGTATTGAACCGGTTTGCGCAGATCCTCGGAATAGAGACGCAGTGATATCGTCTGTCCGTTGCTGAAGTAAAGCGCCAGCGTCCCTTTAAAATAAGGAGGGTACCACGTGGGCAGACCGGAACATCCCAGACAGCCGCCGATCTCCAGCATGGCTATTCCCCGCTGTTCGTCCTGCATGGAAAAAAGAAGCGGCTGAGTATCAGCCGGTGAGGAAGACTGGAGCGTCATGCGGTACTCGTTTGCCCCTTTTCGGGTGAGATCCCAATAGAAGTATATGGAAGTGCCCAGATTCTCCCGCCACCTGGCCTGCAGCCGGTCGTCCGTCACGTAGCGGGTCGACCCCGTCGTATCCATATCATCAATGACGACAAATGCCGAATCGAGAGCTGTCGCGGCGGAAGCGATGCTCGTGAAGACAATTCCATCCGCGAAGCTGGAAACGTGATTGTTGTAGATCTTGAGCGAGTCCTTCGAAACGGTGATGTCCTGTGCGGCAATGCCGCACGCCAATATAATGGCGATCAAAAGGTATTTCGCCATAACGGCCCCCTCTCTCTGTGATTTTTCAGCGGCATGATAACTATTCCTTGATTCTCAATTCATACAATCGATACCGGATACGGTTCAGGTTGACACCCGCCGCATCCCGGGTAATTTTCCGTCCGTTGATGAGATACCGCGCATCGTTCCCACTGATCAACGTACGTCTGCAAACCGGGAAGGTTTTTTTTACGATTGTCGGCCGGAGATCATCGGAATAGATACGGATTTTCACTGCCTCTCCGTTGCTGAAATAAAGCCGTAACAGACCTTTGAGATATTGCGGATGTATCGGTACGGCGCCGAAAAAATTCACCCCTATTTCCATATGTATCAGGATGATGCTGTCTCCGTCGGGACCGACGCTGAATATTGGCCTGGACGATGATGAAAAATCAAGCCGGTATTCCGTTGCATCAATCGAATCAACGGTGAAATAATGCGACATACTTTGGCCGTGATTGTATTCATAAATCACGGCCTGAGCATTGGCGGCGGTAAACGACGGTTTTATCGTATACCATTCGCTAAACTGTATCCGAGCCGAATCGAGCAGAATCGGTTGCGACCCGTTGTTGGTAATGGTCACCGAATCCCCAAACCGGCTGGAGTTGTAATTGTTGAGTATCCAGAGCGAGTCTTTGGAGAGAACGAGGTCCTGCCCCGTAACGGCACACACAAGCGCCGCGATAAACATGAAACAGCATTTCATTCTTTATGCTCCTTTTTTACGCTACTTTTAATTAATTCCACGACCTGACCATTCACATTTGCTTCTTGTTTCCGGGTCACTACGAACCCGTCACTGCCGGTGCCCGGGGGACACACGATACGGAAGCCTTTCACAATAGACAGATTAATTTTAAGACCGATCAGTCGCACCACCTTTCATTTTACCGCAATCTTCTATTAATGTACACCCAAACCGCCCTGAAAAGTTAATTATTTATTAAAATTTGTTGTCTATAGACAACACCATTTTAAAATTTATTTGCATTTCCCCCATTTTTGCCATATCTTACACTATATGGAATCGCTCTTCTCCTATACCGACTACCGTGCCTATTTGAAAGACTATTTTGCCTATAAAAAGGCTCAAAATCACGTTTTTTCACTAAAAGTTATCGCCGACCTGGCAGGATTCAAAGCCCGCGATTACATTCTTCGAGTGATGAACGGCACACGCAACCTCTCCCAATCGGGTTGCTTCAAGTTGTCTGAAGCGCTGCACCTTTCAGAAAAAGAGACAAATTACTTCATCAACCTCGTAGCGTTCAACCAGGCGGAGACACCACGCGAAAAAGAGTTTTTCTACCTCAAAATGGCGGAAATATGCAGGTATGGGCAGCACCAGAAAATCCGGCAGGATCAATTCGACTATTTCTCAGAGTGGTATTACAGCGCGCTTCGATCGATCCTGCCGGTGATTGATTTCAAGGACGATTATGCCGCGATCGGCAGGTTTCTCTCCCCCCCGCTTACCGCCGCCCAGGTGGAAAAAGCAATCCGGTTTCTCCTTGATCTTGGACTGCTCGACCGTGATGGCTCGGGAAAATATCATGTTGCGGTCCCGCAGCTCACCGCCGGCGACGCGGTCCATTCCGTTGCCATGATGCGGTTCCACAAACAGAGCCTTGACCTTGCACGCCGCGCACTGGAGCGATATACTGCAGATGAGCGGGATGTCTCCGGTGTCACGATGAGCCTTTCACAGCAGGGTTTCGAGAAGATACGCGAGGAGATCTCGGCATTTCGAAAGAAAGTCATGTGTATCGCCGAACAGGACAGCAACGAAGAGAGGGCCTTTCAGCTGAACATGCAACTGTTCCCCCTGTCGAAAAGGAGAAAGCAATGATGCGCCATTGGAGTATGCTTGCTCAGGCAGCGGGAATAGTTGCGCTTCACCTGCTCTGCACCCATGCGCCGGTAAGCGGGCCGTCGACCGAAGAGGGTAATCCGCAGATCACCGCGGTGGTGGTCGACAGCCTCAGAAAACCGGTGCCGGGGGTATGGGTTATTACCCACCGTATTGCCCAATTGGCCGACACCCTGCAGATACCTTCGGGGGCGACGAAAATTGACAGTGGTCTAACCGACGTATCGGGACAGTGTTCATTCGACAGCCTGTCGCCGGGAACCTATTCCATCGAAGCGAAGGACCTCTCTTCCAACCGGCGTGCGATCCGAACGCGTATCACGATCGATGACTCCGCGGCGGATCCGGGCCTGACGGATACACTCGTCCTCGGACGTCCGGCCGCTTTCCGTGGAGTTGTCTCCCGTGGCGGCATGCAGTCCAATCAGAATCTGCAAAATGCGGCGATCATGGTCATTGTCCATGAAATCGCGCTGTCGTTCATTACTCCGTCGGACGGCTCCTATTCCTTTGCAGAAATGCCGGCCGGCACCTATACCGTCATCTATTACGCCACCGACGGATTCATCTCCGCGAGGCGGACGGTGATCATCAACCCCGGAGATACCGTCACGGTCGACACGGTATTCCTCAAGCCATCCAAATTGCTGCCCCCGAAAGGGTTCTCCGGCACTTACGACACCCTTGCAGGGCTGGTGCACCTTTCCTGGCAGAAGGTCGACTACGACAGTCTCCGCTGGTATGAAGTACTCAGGTTCGACCTTACCGGCCCCTACGACGATACACTCTGCACCGTTGATACCTTTGTCGTCGATTCGGTCAGTTCCATCCCGGCCGGAACGGCGCTCACCTACGTGATCCGCTCGGTCGACCGGGCGCTCAACCCCAGCGACAACGCCGGGCCGGTGGAGATCGAGGTGGCAAAGTGAGAAACGGGCTTGTATCGATACGTTTCACTACTCGGCGCACTGGAACCGTGTTCATTCACTGACGAAGAAAATTTTTTTCAAGGTTGTCGGGAAGAAAGGTGCCTCGATCGCCGCGTCGAGATCAGTAATACCCCATTCGGAAACGAATTTACATACAGCATTACGTAATTTTTCCGCATTTCCATTGGGATTCTGCTTATAGAATTTTACCGGTTCTGCTGTCGTCAGGTTATCGTCCGCAATCATGTCGGCAGGAAAAAGATCCAGTATTTTTTTACAATCGACATTGTAATTTTTATCGGTATCTTCTACGATAAGCCACTCTTTTTTTAGGCCAGAGTAGATGGCGACCTGGGCAAAAAGCGTATTGCTAGGCGAGTTTTTATATCGTCAGATTCCCATGCTTAACTCCAGAAATAGTATACTGTGTACCGTTGGAATCCTTTTTGGTTGTCGTGAAATTCGTTTCGTGAGCCGCAACGTCTTTAGCAAGCATAATGCTATTCCTTTAAGGTAAAACAGAGCAGGTAGCAGTATTCACCATTTTCCGATACCGAATGAATGATATTGCCGTTTCCGAATTTAATAAAACCACTTGTGTTATCGGATAACTTTTTCAATTTCGCGTTCCCAAGCATCTTTCCTTCAAGGCACCCTTTCCATAAAACCGAAGTGTTTTTTTCATCAATATAATCAAACCCTTTTATCGCTCGATCGTTCAGATGTTTCTTTTCGACTTCCAATTCCTCTTGCGATGGAACCGATTTGATTTGTGCATAAAACACATTTAGGGACTTACTCCATGTATTTTGAAACAAGGAACATAAAAATGCACCTACAACTATTAGATACTGATAATATTTTGTGTACGTTTTATCCACCCATCAGGCTGAGTGGGGGTCGGAATCTCATGTGGAGGCGCTCTCGGCTGTGTCTCTATCCACCAGCCTGCGCCGAGGCTTCGGCAGGATTTACCGGAAAAAGTGCTCCGGGAAACGGGTATGGCGGCGTGCCGACGGGGAAATTAGTGGCTTAATAAAATCGCGGAGCGTATCTTAAGTGCATGATAAAACGGGTGGCGTGACCTTGAGATAAAGCAGGAATGCGGACGCTGATGCGCCGTCTAACCAGCCGGTTTAACATCGACCCTTGCAGGCAGGTTAACCGGGTCGTTGTCAAACTTAACACAAAGGACAACGAATGGACGGTAGAGCCGAGGGCGAGCTGCTGCGCCGAGCGTTGTCGCTCAAACCATCGTCACCAAGTGTATCGATCATAATCCTCTCTACCGTTTCAATAGTCATCAGTGTCGGCATAGAAATAGACCTCCGCTAACGCGAAAAACCCTTATTCATTCGTTCTTTCACGGCTCTTTTTCGGCAATGATTCTGGAAAGGGAGATGGCCAGCTGCTCAGGAGGGACATCTCCGTATTTCGAGCAGACGGGTATTGTTTTCAGTGCGGCACACAATGCTTCATCAACAACAGAGAGGTCATGGAAAAGAGAGAAACCGCAACCCAAGATCAGCCGACAGTACTCAAAATGACGCAGACGGTTCTGATAATCGATCGGATTTTTCTGAAGGCGTTGCCAGGCGGATTCCTCATAACGGAGGAAATTTCCTTGGGAAATGGTACGGTCGGAGTACGACCAGTGGTCGGCGTTGTCGATGGTGTGGACCATTTTACCTTTTGTCTTAAGAACGCGATGAAATTCGCGGAAAAGTTCCGTGATGGTTTCGGGGGGAATATGTTCGAGAACGTTGTTTGAAATAACAAGGTCGACGGATTCCGCGGGCAGGGGAAGTTTCCGGGCATCGCATGGCGCAAGGTATGTGATGGATGCACTTTCAAGAAAAGATTCCAGCCCGGAAAATGAGAGCCCGTCGATGTAGCGGTCGAACGATGACGCTTTGACACCGAGCGTTTCGATGATATGTTCTCGTTTGGTTTTGAAAAAATCGACGGTTCGTCTGCAGGACGTGAAATCGAGCAGCCGATGGAGGTCCACCGACAGCACTTTATCGCATCCTGCAAGGTTCAGCAGGAGCGGGATCTGCGGTTCCCATCCGGTCCCCAGCTCGAGCGCGGTAGTCCCGGTACCGGTAAATCCATCGGCACGGAGCTGCTTCATCATGATGAACGTGTAACGCAGAACACCTTCGGCATTATCTTGATTAAAAGGAGTCAACCGCCGTTTAAGCGAACGGAGCATATACTGAAACGGAAGGAATGGAAGTAAAGTCCGCAGGAAAAGTCGATGACGCCATTTCATTTCTATTGCGATTCCTCGGTTGATGAACGGAGGCACTGCTAAAGCGCTCCGGGGATCAGTCCGTGACAAACATGTTTTTTTGCACCGTGACAGTACCGCAGCTTACCACACAGATATAGGCACCGCGCGCAACCGCATGAGGGAACAACCTGCGGACGGCTCCCGCGGTGGAGGATTTATCGGCAGTAGTCGAGGCGATCCGCTTTCCTCTCAGGTCGAAAAGAGTCGCTGAAAACGGCCCCCGTGAGACGGGCAGCGTCACGAACGTGCCGCTGCCCTCAAACAGCGCGGCTTTTACCGCCGCCGTTGCAGCGCCGGTTCCTGTTTCGGTTGTCACGGACACGGTGCGGCAGTCAGGTCCGTTGCGCAGATCGAGGGTGGTGAGTGAACGCCCGTCAAGTTCGATGGTTGCGGAATCGTTGAATGTTCCGCGGAACTGATATTTGAGCGAATCGGTCGTCTGATACCACTCGCCAGTTTTGCACGGAAGCGCAAGAGCGATTGACTGGGGTGAGGCTGTCATGTTGATCATGATAACCGCCATGGAATCATTGTCGTTGCTTCCGTACGCTGAAATCTGCACCGATGCACCGTTTGCCGCCGCATCGATCCGCCGCCATCCGCGATGAATCGATTTTGAGAAATGTTTGAACATGTAATACGTCGGCCTCGTCTCGTACCAGTCGCCCCAGTTGGTGTCAAGGCTGAAAAAACAGTGGGTGGAAGCGTTTTTGTACGCCAGCGCGAAAATGCAGTACAGCTCCACCCCCTCGATCGTGAGTGCGTTGTTAATGCACTCCGCATGCTCGAGCCATCCGCCCCACTCCTGCCCTTCGTTAATGAGAAATTCCGTCTGGTAAATAGGTTTGTCGGCGCAGAACTCCGCAGTCTGTTTCATCCAATCGGGATAAAAACCGGTATGGTAATGGTGACAGTACGCATCGAGTTTGTTCCTATCGAGACCGGCGAGAAATCTCTCAATTCTGTTGTTGTCGATTCCCATAAGATCCGGACCGATCAGCGGCGGTGGATCAGTCATTTCCGTGTGCAGTTTGTTGTAAACCGCGTCGAGAGCTTTTCCGTACGAGGCGATCGTGGCGGATTCGGTTGATTCAAGGGCGCAGCTTTCATAACCGATCGCACAGTCGGGCTCATTCTGAATGCTCAGCCAGTCGATGGTAACGCCGTGCCGTTTGAAATAGTGCAGCGACTGCAGCCAGTAGTCCGCGTATGTTTCGTATATATACTCGCCGTCGCTGTCTTTTTTCAGGGTGGCGCTGTCGACGATAACACTGTCACCCGCCATGCGAACGATCAAGCCCACGAGCGAATTATTGTTCTTGAGATAGGCGGGCGGGGACCATGCGGTAAAGATGATTTTCACCGAAGGCCATTTTTCCAGTATTTCGGTCATCATGGGAATCTCCGGCACCATGTTTCCCTCCTGCGGATTGTATGCATTCCATATCCGAACGATATTGACTCCCGCCTTATTGAAAATCGAATCGTACAACTCGTCTTTTTTCGGGTGAAAGAAGGGGTATTTGTTGAACATGAATCCCCCTCCGAACCCCTCGATTTTCTGGTATTTTTTTCTCACGTCAATCGTCGCAACCGCACCGTCTGATGCGCTGCCTCGGAAAACGGCCGGGCACAACAGTAGAAGAACAAACACGGCGGGGCGCACGATCCGACTACTCTTTATCGCTTTTTTTTCCTGCATGGTAAGAATAATAAACATTTCCTTTAGGTGCAACACCGCGGATGGAACTGCCTCGACGATAAACTCGGAGGGTATGATACAACGTCTGATAAAAAATACGTCGTTGTTCTGAAAAATGCCATGGGCATTTTTGATTGTGATACGTCGGGCCGCGTTCCACTTCAGCGGGAGACTTCATTTTTATTATATAATATACACTTCTTCGCTGGTATAACGGCGTGAATTTTCGGTATGTCGTTTGAAATATAATCGGTTTTCCGCATGAAATTTTTTGATTCCCGCCGATCCAAGTACGCCATTCAATGATAAAATAGGTGTCTTCTGGTGAAAAATACAAGAAACGGGCAATAGCTATCGCATGGAGGGTTATCCCCTGAACGACGGAGTGAGGTAACGTTCAGCTCGCCGGACTTGTGACATTGCAGTGTATACGAGGTATGGTGTGAAGTATCATTACCTTACATTGGGGAACAGATGTGACAAAAAAAGTCATAATTGACGGTAAGCCCTGCAGGTTGTTCGGGAACTGGAACATCACAGGGTGGTGCTCGTGGTGGCGTTTCCATCCACTCGGAGCACATGATGTGCGGAGGGGCACGGCGAAGCCGCCCGAAGGGGGCCGAGCCGGGTGCGAGGCATGATTGATCGGCCGTGTCATATTAATCGCTTCAATTGAGTCAACCTCTTTCATCTGGACGCTGGATAAAAAGCTTTCAAGGATTTTATCCAAGGGACAGCGATATATTCCTGCAAGACAACTTCACTCAGGTAATAGTAAACATAAGCATCGGACGCTTGACGCGCCGTCCAACCAACCGGTTTAACACCGACCCTTGCGGGCGGGTTAACCGGGTCGTTATCAATGATAGTACATGAGGATTGCCGCGAAAATAAAATGGATAACAAAACGCTCGGCATACGGTTTTGCTTCAAGGGGGAAAAAGTCTCGGAATGTCTCCCACCACACTGAACGACACTGTTGTACTCCGCTCCAAGTATTCATAGGGAACGGTGACATGCCGGTCGTCATCCGGAAGAAATTCTTCGATAAGGGCGTGCCGAATCCCGCACCGGCGAGAGGCCTCCGCTGTCAAAAGGCGATTACGTAAAGGTATCAATAAGAGATTTCTGCGTCGGCATACCAAGGGACATCATACACCGCATTTTCGATATTACCATTCCGGGCGGAATGGGCGAAACTGACAGGTTTTTTCTATAATTGCCGGTAAGGCTGATGATGAAACCGATCGCTATTGGTGCCACGGCGGAACCACCGTTGGATATGCCGTTCATCCGTGTCGCTTCATTGCCTACCGACGATGAAAATGTCATCAACCCAGACGCGAAACGACTTGTTTTCATTCTTTCTTATCTCTATTCTGAATTCGGCCACTTTGCTCCAGTTGAATTGTTCCTTTATTTCAATACTGTCCTTATCATCCCAATAGAAGCCTCTTTCGGGGAATTCTTGAAGGGGAATTGTCGCCGATGTCCATTCCGTCGATATCGAATCACAACCGTACCAGTCAACCCGAAGCCGGACGACGGTCTTTTTATCGTCGGACTTTGCTTCATCGACAAGTGCGGCCAGCATTTTTTCGTTTCCTTTCGCACCTTTGATCCAGAACTT
Source organism: Chitinispirillaceae bacterium (assembly GCA_016929415.1). Taxonomy (GTDB): domain Bacteria; phylum Fibrobacterota; class Chitinivibrionia; order Chitinivibrionales; family Chitinispirillaceae; genus JAFGNB01. The sequence continues at coordinate 15,374 of JAFGIW010000098.1, forward strand.
CAAACAAGCACCGTTTTTCCTGGCAGATCGCAGATCGTATGTCCCATTATAGAGACATAACGCACCGCCGCTGTACTCAGTGGGGACAAGATCGAACTGCAGCGATACCTCCCCGTTTTTGGCGACCTCCTCGGTGATTGACACCTTCGACGCTTCAGGATATTCATACACAAATCCGCCGGGGGTAAACGCATCGTCGAAGAAGCTGTAAAGTATTTTTCTGTTTTTTGTCATGGCGGTCGATCGTTCGTCTTCATTGTCAAAATCTCCATCCAGTATTTGCCGAAGTTTATCGAATACGCCTTCGCTTCTTAACGGGCATACGGACGTCAGCAGACACATAAGAGCAAATGCCAACAGCCGTTCATATTTCCTGTTTTTGCAAAGCATCATCCGACTTTACCGGTTTATGACAGACACATTTCTATGCATGAAATAATTTCCATTGATTCTCTTCAAAAAACGACTTCCAGCGATACTTCGGAAATGAATTGGCGAAACCTGCCGCAAGTGGTTCGGTGAGGAGTATCGGCAAAATCGTGATCGGAGTCATTGTCAACCCATATTTTGCCTAAAGAGCCATGCACATCGACACCACGGGATATCATCAAACTCCCGCCGCCCAACAGGCAGGTCTGTCGCAACTGCACATCGTTACCCCGGCGACAGATGATTCTTTCTACACCGCTGGAAAACGAAAGACGCTTCCCGAGCCGCCAATGCAATCCGGCGCTGCCGAAATCGGTGCTTCTCGTTATCGAATCCCGCTCTTTGTCGGTTGCCCTGCTGCGCATGTAACTTACCGATACAACAAACGGAGTCTTGACCCGCCGTAGAACCTTTGAAACATCGAGCGACAGCCCCGCGCCCATTTCCCTGAACGTATCCGTCTTATCATCCGGCAAACTCCATGCCGGCTGTCGTTCGTTGGTCAAGAAACCCGACAGCGCCTGCAGTTCGATGCCCTTACTCTCCCACGAGGCGGTACAATGTATCCGAAGACCTTGTCTGTCAGGAGTAGCCGGGCCGAACGGCATCACCAGTTGTACCGCAGGGTCGAGCAAGGAGTCGCCTATGGAATTCAGTTCATTCCTGGTATACACATTCTTTGCATAGGAGCTTTTTGTAAAAGGAGCCTTATGCCACAGATTGGTGGATTTACTCGGACAAAACTTGAATACATTATGGTAGAGCGCATCGAAAGTGGAGTAGTGGTTGAGAATGATCTTATTCCCGGAAACGATACTGTCGCCTTCGATATTCATGATCCGATTACCGAGAAAACAGGGCGACTGCGCCAATTCGTTGCGGAAGTCCTTTTTGTTGCGTAGATAACGGATATCCGCGGCACCGTGCAGATCACGCAAAAAGTTGAGCTTTACCCCGATGCCGCCATAGGCCGCGCCGCCTGGAATCCTGTCATGAGCGACCCGGTTTGTAGCCCCATACCATGCTGTATCATCAAATGAAAATGCAGCCTCACCGAAAAAACGCACATCGTGCCGGGGCAATCCCAACAATGGAGCAATATCGTACCCTCCCCTGAAATCAACGATATCCGTTCTTTGTGCACTGACGGCGGCAACGTTATCCTGAAGCTTCGAACTGTTTATATGATCGGCTATCAGTAAATAGGTACAACCGAAAGAGATGTCCGTCAACAGTTGCAGATCCAGATTCGTTCCAAAAAAATATTTACTGAAGTCAGGAGCGGCTTCCGAATTGGTGACGACAAAGCTGCCATTCCGCGTACTGGTTTCAACGCTGCGCAGTCGCGTTCCGATCAGATCGATTTTAAATGTATCGAAAAGCGGTTCAAACGACTTGTCGATTCCCATCACGACCCCCTCAAGCGGCCGGTTGTTATCTTTGATAAATAAATCCTTCACGGCATTTTCTCTTAAGCGGGCGAATATGGCAGGTTCGTAAAGAATATCCACTTCCGGCATATACAGGGTTAGCGGAGTAAACCGCGCGGTGAAGTCTCCGGCATGGAAGGGTATAATACGGGCTATTTTTCCATCGATACTGATCCATCGCGAAAAAATCGGATTGCCCGGATCGGACCAGAAGTTCTGCCAGTTATGATGCAGTCGTACTATCGCCCTGCCCTCAATTGCATCATGGGGACGCAACCGGATATCAAAATCGATGGAACTGAACTCATCCGCCTCCTTCCTTCTCCCTTCCGGATTTATGCCGGCACCTGACAATACGGAACCGAAATGGCCCGCATCAAGTTCGCCGCCGATTTCAATTCCCGCTTTGTTCAATACCTGTTCAATCCGATCAACCCAGGTTTTTGAAACAGTAACGGTCGAATCATCGACGGCACGCGTTTGCGGCACCGCCGACAGTATAACCATGACACTGAGGGCATATCTCATATCATATCCTTAAATGTATGGAGTGGCAATACTTTCGGCAATCCTCCTAAAACCACATTTTCAATTCTCCCGAAATAACCGGCGTTTTCCAGTCGTTGGCCGGATACTTCATATCTGCATGTTTCATCCATTTGCAGCGGAGATGAAAACCGGTCCTGTCGAGCATTTGCCAATCGCATCCGAGGCCATAGGCGAAATCACGGTAGTCTATCGGCACCTGCCTGACCGTATCACTGTAGCCAATCGGCACCTGCTTTACCGAATCCGCCATCCATGCGTTTTTTGCATACCAGTTTTCAAAACCGGCAAGACCGAGCAGGTAGAGACGATCCGTCAACTCCACCGCCTGCTCTGACCGGATCAGGCAACCCCAGAGCAGCGTGTTTTTCGCGTCTCTTTTTTTTGAAAATACCTGCGGTGACGGGGAAATCCCGTTGATGGCCGCATACATTGATACAAACACGCTGCGGTTCAAACCGAACAACGAAGCGATGTTGTATGAAGCGTCAAGTTCACCGTTGAAGGTATATTTACGACTAGACGGAACATACGAAGAGCGCTTGAATGCATAGGCATGGTCATTCAGGTTTCTGTCGGCGCGGCTGTCGTCGGCATAGGAAACGAACGATTCATACATCGAGAGGTAATTCGACCGGAGTCCTCCCGCTTCGGGTCCCAGGGGATCGCCATACGCCCTTCTACGGAAGCTCTCATCACCCAAACGTTTATGATAGCTGCAATCCATGGAATTATCGAGCAGATCCAACCCCCACCGTGAATACGATGAGTGAAAGAGAGTGAATAGATCCGCTCCGTTGAGCCGATAGGGAAAGTAAAGGACATCCGGCCCCTCTTGCAGCTGCATGTGATTGCCGTAGGTGATTTTAAAATGCCCGTTTTTCCTCATCGAAAACGGTGAAACGGAGCAATTGAATCCCGCCATGTTTTGTGTATAGGTCGAAGCGATAAATTTGCTCGCGACCGGGTCGACGAGGTGCGCCCCGAAAGGGAAAAATCCATCCATCGCCTTCGCAAAAGAAAAGGGTGAATAAAATCCCGGCAGCGCGCAAAAGAAATCCAGCAGCAGTGGAAACAAATAGCCGTTTTCTATGCGGGCATACAGGGCGGGAGCAGGTTTAAGGGGGCGGTGTGTGGCCGATATTGAATCAAACGAATTGTTTTTATGCTCCAACAACGTCGTATCCGCCATTGAACAGGCGATGTCTATATGAAGCATCAGTTTGTCAAGGATCTTTCCCTTGAAATCCGCCGACAGTATCAACGGCTCCTTGTAAAACGAACTGTCGCACGATGTATCTCCGTTGATGGCATCAATTGTGTAGAAATTCCCACGGAAGTAATCATTATATCCAACGTCATCATCATAATAAACCCTCACCAAGTTCATACCGAGCGTGAAAAATTCAGCGCCCCCGTCGTTATTACGTTTGGCGAACCTTTTCGCCAAACGTCCATAAACGGCATGGCGATAGGAATCTCCGATCCCTTTTCCCTTTATCTCGGGAACCCGATAAACGGGATGATAAGAAAGGTCATCATTTAGATGGACATATTCCCGTTCATGGCTGTCAAAACGGTCAAATGAACCATAGAATACATCAGCATACAGATTCCACGGCAGGCCGGCGCTCTCCAATCCGATGCCGTAAAACGGTTTCTTATTCCAGGCGACTCTTCCTGTCCGTTCGCCGCTCACCATGTTCTTGTAATAAAAGGCCTCTACCGATTCTTCAATTTCACAGGGCAGATAGTCCCAGGCAAACAGGCGCGGCTGGTATTCCCATATGGTGAGAGGTGAGGTCTCATCCCATTGAATACCGCCTAGCTTCAATCGGAGTGATACCGGCTTCAATATATTGACTCCGACAAACAGATCTTCGTGAATATAGGCGGGATTATCACTTTTATCATGCCGATCCTGAAGCGGCGTGAAACCGGGAGGATAATCTTTACCGCTCTTTTCATCCTTTTTTATATGATTCCCTGACATGGTGTGCTGGAATCCGATTTTTGCCATTATGGAACCGTATCGCCCGAGACTCACTCCCATTCCCAAACGCAAAAGCCCCTCGTTACCTTCCCAGCCTGATTGTATCCACGACCGGTCATCATACATGAAAGAAGGGAAATTTCCCGACATTGAATGATACTGAATTTTAAGCCGCGCTTCCCCTACCATGAATACCGGAATAGAATGCCAGCCAATAATGGAGGCATTCATTTTTTCCTCCAGTTTTTCAATTAAAGCGTCATCCAATTGAAGATAGTTATTCTTTAATCGAAGAGTGTCTTTCGATTCACTGCAGCGTCCGGGAGAGAAACCGCACACAAGCAGTAATGTCGCCGTTATATATATAGGAATACTCCTGTAATGCAGATAATTCTTGGTCATACAACCCACGTTTTTCCATGTAGAACCCATCTTTAAAATCCTTCCGGCATCGCCGAGCTGCGGGCGTACGACGGATTCTAATTCCCTCGATCACTACCCGATGACCTCAATGATCGATCGGGATGGCACAAATTTAGTTTTTTCGAATGGCGTTCGCTACACGTAATTGCCTGGAAATCCGAACATTTTTATCCAAAAAAAAATGTTACCCCTGCATCCCGGCAAAGATTTGACAAAACCATGGATAATCCGGGGATGAGAATGGTCTTTTCGGGGGAAATTATTATCATTTTTTTTAGAGAAAAAGATTGATGGGCCGTTACTGCTGAAACTATTTCCTGGAATATTTTAAAAGATACTTCAGATCACTTGAAATTGCCGATCTCTTGCCGTTTATTATCAGCCGCTTTTTTATTTCTTCCGGAATCTCTCTTAACATTTTTTCCCGGCCTTTTCCCAACCTTTTATTTCGAAGAATTAACGCCGAAAATGTGAAGAATGTAACTCCCTCTTGTCGTAATTTATAAACAGGAACTTTTCGGTACCTATATCGCCACAAAGGAGGGGTGTATGAGATTGACGGTAATAGTGATGACGGGCATCTGGCTTATCATGGATGGCAATCCGGCTTTAGGACAGACGGTTCTGTCGGGAAAAATCCGACAACCACGAACAAAGGCCGCGGCCTCTTTAAAAAAATTCCAAAGGGATAGAGATATGTTTCTTCGACCGGCAGGTAACGGTCCCCCCATCCCGGGAATGCATCAGAAGACCCACGAACAGCCTATCGTTAAGAAATTTGACGGATATAAATGATGATTCGCCGTGCAATCTTAAACTTAAAGGCGCCCGGGTCGCACAGAATCAACAGGGGGTACTGCCATGATCGTTTACCGGAAAGTCATCGGCACCCGACCCGGGCCATTATCACAGGGGTTATTTCACCGCCCCGCCTTGATCACGAAATTCCCCGGGTGCCATACCGAGCGACTGCTTGAAGACCCTGTTGAAATTTGTAATGTTATTATAGCCGACCGCAAAAGCAATTTCTGCGATCGTCCGGTCGGTTGCTTTGAGTTGATATTTTGCCTCTTCTATTCGGAGATAATTCAGATATTCCCTGAAACCCTTGTTGTCGTATTTTTTTTTCAGCAGAACCGATATTCGATCGGTACTGATACCAGTGTTGGTATTGACTATTTCAATCGAAAGATCGGGATTCTGGTAATTATTTTTAAGATAAGTGTGGAGTCGGTCCGTTTCTTCCTCATCTCTCCTTTTCATTTCGATATGCGTCGGTTCGGATTTCTTCTCCAGTTGTTCCTTCCCTAATCTTTCATTTTCCAATCGCTCATTCTTCTTTCGCTCTTTAATCATCATATAAATAGTCATACTTATAAGCCAAACAAAACAAGAAATCAAACTAATCCAAATCCGGGGATTTCGATCTTTTCTGAAAGCGATTTCTCTGATTTCCATTTTTACCGGAACATGCAGTTTGTTCTTTCCCATGGGATTTTGAAAATCAAGGCCCATTACCTGTTTATAATCCGGTACCTCAAGTTTAGTAAGGTACCATTCCTTTTTAATCTTTTCAGGCCACCAGAATGCTTCCTCGAATTTTTTAAACTCAAGGGAAAGATATGAGCCGCGCGGATCCACCTTCGCATCCGCGCTGGTATAGCGTTGCGTAAACCAGTTCGCATCACCTTCGATGGTGAACCATTCGAGCGTTTTAAAGTTGATGGTGAAGGAAAACGTCTCACTCATTCTCATTGCAATATCGAGATATTTATATTTTGTTAAATTACGGTAATTCCCTTTTGCGTCCTTGTCGAACTTGATGCTGAAGCCGGAAACCGGTGTGATGGATTCGTTGTGGTTCACCGTATCGAGCGTATATTCAAAGACGATTATCGAATCGGTAGTATCGGTCAGGGTACCCGTACATTTTTTCGTGGTATCCTCATCGGCGAAATAGGTTCCAAACCGATAGCCTCGCTCCCCCTTGAATGGTAATAGCTGCATTTTTCTCGGAGGAAGAATCGAAAAAAGCAGAAACACCAGCGCCGGCAGATAGAAAAGCACTTTTTTAATCATAGCAGGCAGTCATGAAGAAAAACGTTCACTATTGATGATATGCCCCTTATCCTTATAATCGACGATCAAGGACAGAGCGGCTGGTCGGTATATCCTTTAATATATCTAATGGCTGAATTCGCCACAAAACGGTATGGCGACCCTTTAAAAAAAAGGAAATACGGCAAAACCATCTTTGCTTCGCCAAAAAATCCTCAAAGAACCGGCGCACGGCACCGGATGTCCCGCATGGAACGGCGGCATCTTGTGAATAATACTCGCGATTACATGCCGTTTCAGGTCAAATCAAGCTCGTGCTGAAATACCGCTCCGCACGGTCGGGGAGGATGGTGGCGACGGTTGTAGCGGGGCCGTATTTGTCCACGATCGTCATCGAGGCCCAAACATTGGCTCCGGCCGATGTGCCGGCCAGAAGACCCTGGCTGCGCGCCAGCATCCGGGCGGTTTCGATCGCGTCGTCATCGGTCACCTCGACCACTTCGTCGATGAGCACGGAATCGAGTACCGAGGGCACGAATCCGTCACCGATGCCTTGGATCTTGTGCAGGCCCGGCTCGTGGCCGAGCAGTGCGGAGACGTTCTTGGGTTCCACGGCGATGATTTTGATGTGTGGATTTTTCTCCTTGAGGAACTTCCCGATCCCTGCCAGGGTGCCCCCGCTTCCCAGGCCGGAGACGAACACGTCCAAGCCGCCCTGCAGGTCTTCCCAGATCTCCGGCGCGGTGGAGAGATATTGGATGCGGGGATTGTCCGGGTTTTCGAACTGGTGGGGAACGTACACCTGCGGGTCAGCCGCCTGGATCTCATCAACTTTTTTCAGACAACCCTCGATGCTCTCTTCGGCCGGAGTGGTGACGAGCTCGGCGCCCAGAGCGATGATGATCTTCTTGCGCTCCTCGCTCATGTTGTCCGGCATGACGATGATCACCCGGTAGCCCTTCTGTACCCCGGCCAGGGCAAGGCCGATGCCGGTGTTCCCGGAAGTAGGTTCGGCGATCGTCATCCCGGGCTTCAGTTCACCCCTGCGCTCAGCCTCTTCGATCATGTAGCGGGCAATGCGGTCCTTGATGCTGCCGCCGGGATTGAGAAACTCCAGTTTCGCGAAGATGTTTGCCCCGGTCGCCTTTTTAAGGGAGAGGAGCGGGGTGCGGCCGATACAATCGAGAACCGAGTGAATGAGCATGATTAAAAGTCTCCTGTAATGCGGAAGATGGTCAGAAATACAGGGCCGTGCAACCAGCCCTCAGCAGCAGCGTAAAATAACTATCTGTTGCCGGTGAAAACAATGAAACCGGCGTAAAGCGAGGATTGACGGCAGCCCCCGTTGAGGCCATGACTTCGTTATTATATGCCTGAAAAAAAAGTATTTATATTTCCCGGGCTTAACCGACCAATCAAGTATATGGAAGAGACCGGCCTCATAACCGCAGCCCGGCAGGGCGACCGTCCGGCGGTCACCCGGCTGCTTCCGGCACACCGTGATCACACCCGACATGGCCTCGGGGAATCGGCGGAAGTTTCCTTCTGATAATCCCTGCCTCCCGTATCCCCTTCATATTTTAAATATTGCATCAGTCCGACTATTAAGTTATTTTCAGAGTGAAACCGAGTAGGATTTTTCAACAGCGAACCGCTTTTTTCAGGATATTTATAAAAATGACAGGGCCTAAGCGAGGCGTTTATCCCTCGTGTGTCGATTACATTTTTCCGCTGTCCTGATTTGTTATGAAAAGAATTGATTCTTTGGTCCCGAACATGAGGTCCGGACGGAAAAACATGAGTTCCAGGCTCCTGAACACGATCTCCCGGCTGCTGAAAATCACTTCTCCGGGGAAAAACATGAGTTCTCCATGCCCGAATATGAGTTCCCGGCCGCCAAACATCGGTTCTCCGCACCTGAACACCGCTTCTCCGGTCAAAAGCATCGCTTCTTTCATGAAAAATGTCCGTTATCTCAACTTATTCCCGGAATATCCCAAACCGGATGGGTTCGGAATTGCCCGTCCATTCATTACACCATTAACGGAAAGGGGCCTGTTATGGCCGAAACAATCAACAGTACGGCGTTAAACGGAAGCGCAACGGTGAAGGAGGACAAAGGCCCGGGCCGCAGTTCAACCTACCTCCGTCCGGACGAGCTGTTGCGTCAATACTCCGTGTCGCTCACCAACGCGCAATCCGACGACGGCATCGGCGAGGCGATGGCGGGATACGGGTACGGAAGCGACCGCATCAATGAAGGCGTAACCCTGCACGGCCGGGTCGTCGACCTCTTCGCCAGGCAGAAGAAGGAATACGGCGAACAGCTCGAGGCCTCCGCCTCGTTGAAAGAGATCTTCGCGAAAGCGGACGCGGCCTACGGCACATCGTATAAGGTCGCGCGTATCGCTTTTGAAAACGATCCGAACGCCTATACCGCGCTCATGCTTTCAGGGACGAGGAGCAAGCTCATCTCCCTGTGGTTCAAACAGACCGATACGTTCTATCGCAATATTCTGCAGAATAACGATTTCCTGTTGAAAATAGGCGAGTACGGCTATACCTCCGAAAAGCTTTCGGGCGAACATTCGCTCGTTCAGGAGGTCATGGCGGCCAATGCCAGGCATAAAAGGGAAAGGGGCGAATCGCAGGAGGCCACCAAGGTGCGCGACGCGGCCATGGAAAACCTCGAAGCGTGGATGTCGAAGTTCTACCGCATCGCGAAGATCGCCTGCGCGGGTCACGACCAGTGGCTCGAAAAACTCGGCATACGGGAAGCGTAATACCCGCAACCCGTACCGGGCCGGAAGCTTTCCGGCCCGAATTTTTACCCGGACGCGTTCGGATTGAAGATTCTTGCCTTTATCGTCTGCATCGTGCATATTGTTAAGGATAATCCAAATCGAAATCGCTATCGGTAACGCTATCGGAATCGAAAAAAATGACACTTGGACACGAAAAACTTGACGTTTATCGCCTCTCGATAGATTACGTCGCATGGGTTTACAAGAAGTCCAACGGCTTGAATGGAGTCCATCGGCCCGCACGTGATCAGTGGTTGCGTGCCAGTCAATCCATTCCGCTGAATATTGCCGAGGGCAACGGCAAGACAGCAAAGGCGGATCGAAGGCGTTATTTCGAGATTGCACGGGGATCGGCACTGGAATGCGCGGCTATACAGGATGTTCTGGCAGTTGGTAAGGCTCTGGACCGTGAGCAAAGCGAAAAACGGAAAATTGAATTGGATCGTATTGCCGCAATGCTCAGTCGATTGGGAGGCCGGGGCTATTGCATCAAGGAAAATACTGCCGGATATGGATTTGAGCAGTTCGATTTCGATCCCGATAGCGATTTCGATAACGATAAAGTCAAATCCCGACAAACGAGTGAACCGGACGTTTATTCTTCGCGCCGGTGATGTTTAGCGTTAAGGACGGAAGCTTTTAGAAACCGGAGAAAGGCAATTGCATGGCCCCCGATGCGATAAAGAAGCTCGTCACACGCTTTATTGAAAACCGCGACTCCTATTCCGCTTCAACCTACAACGAAACACAGCTTCGCCGCGAGTTTCTCGATCCGTTTTTCGAGGCGCTGGGCTGGGACATCTCCAACAAGCAGGGATATGCCGAGGCGTACAAGGAGGTCATCCACGAGGACGCGGTGAAGGTCGGCACCGCGACCAAGGCCCCCGACTACTCTTTCCGCGTCGGCGGGACCCGCAAGTTCTTCGTCGAGGCGAAGAAGCCGTTCGTGAACATAAAAGAGGATATCAGCCCGGCTTTCCAGCTTCGACGCTATGCCTGGTCCGCCAAGCTGCCGCTCTCCATCCTGACCGATTTCGAGGAATTTTCAGTTTACGATTGCAGGGTCAAGCCGGTAAAAACCGACAAGGCGGGCATCGGCCGTATCCTCTACATCCGGTTCGACGAATACGAAAAGCGCTGGGACGAGATCGCTTCCATATTCTCCAAAGGGGCGGTGCTCAAAGGATCGTTCGACCGGTATGCCGAAACCAACAGGGCGAAAAAAGGGACTTCGGAGGTAGACGACGCGTTCCTTGTTGAAATAGAAGCATGGCGCGACCTGCTTGCCCGCAATATCGCGCTTCGCAACGGGAAACTTTCTCCGCGCAATCTGAATTTCGCGGTTCAGAGGACCATCGACCGTCTCATTTTCCTGCGTATCTGCGAAGATCGCGGCATAGAGGATTACGGCAGGCTGTTGTCGCATCTGAACGGCGTAAACATCTACAAGCGCCTTTGCGTTCTGTTCCGGGAGGCCGACGAACGGTACAACTCGGGACTGTTCCATTTCAGGGAGGAGAAGGGGCGGGAAGAGACGCCCGATGAAATAACCCTGAAGCTCGATATTGACGACAAGGTTTTAAAGCAGATCATCCGGAACCTGTATTATCCCGACAGCGCGTACGAGTTTTCCGTGCTTCCGGCCGACATACTGGGGCAGGTATATGAGCAGTTTTTAGGCAAAGTGATCCGCCTGACCGCCGGGCATCAGGCAAAGGTCGAGGACAAGCCTGAGGTCAAGAAGGCCGGAGGAGTCTTTTACACGCCCACCTATATCGTTGACTATATCGTAAAGAATACCGTCGGAAAACTGCTGGAAAACAAAACTCCGAAGCAGGCCGCGTCGCTCCGCATCCTCGATCCCGCCTGCGGCTCCGGATCGTTTCTCATCGGCGCGTACCGGTATCTTCTCGACTGGCATTGCGACTGGTATACGGACAACAATCCGGAAAAACGGCTTGCCGGAAAGAATCCCGCTATTTATCAGGCACGGGCCGGAGAGTACCGCCTTACCACTCCGGAACGAAAGAAAATCCTGACGAACAATATCTACGGCGTTGACATCGATTCGCAGGCGGTCGAAGTGACGAAACTCTCCCTGCTGCTCAAGGTCCTCGAAGGCGAAAACGAACAGACCATCGCGCAGCAAATGAAACTGTTTCACGAGCGGGCGCTGCCCGATCTGGGGAACAACATCAAGTGCGGGAACTCGCTGATCGGGACGGATTATTATCGGGTTCAAGGCGTGCAGGAAACGATGTCCTTATATGAGGACGAGGAGAGCGAAGAGGACAAGGAGAGCGCAAGGGTGAACGCGTTTGACTGGGACGGGCAGTTCGGGTTCCGTGAGATAATGAAGAACGGAGGGTTTGACGCAGTGATCGGAAATCCGCCGTATAGTTACAAGATTAACGAAAACGAACAGGAGTATTATAACAGTAAATACAAGTGCCAGGATTATCAAAAAGATTTGTATCTTCTGTTTTTTGAACGGTACGCCGATTTGATAAAAGAAAAGGGAATCCTCGGCGTTATCGTGTCCAATACGTGGCTGCAATCCGTCACGTATAAAAACATCCGGCGATATCTTATGAATGAATACCGGTGGTTAAAAATTCTGCACTTACCGGAGAAGGTTTTTAAAGCGGTAGTCGATACGCATGTTCTTGTTTTTGAACGGCGCAAGAATTTTATACCAAAAAATGAAATGGTTGAGATAGAGATCAAGGAACAAGACTGTATACGGCCATCACACCGGCTGAAACTGAAGGAATTGTCGCGCAACGGTGAGAGTATAAATATCGTTGCGACGAGGGCAACGCAAAAACTCTATCGAAAAATACTCAACGCCTCGAAGCCCCTTTCCGATTTCTGCGATATTTACAACGGCATCAAGCCCTTTGAAAAAGGCAAAGGCATGCCGCCGCAGACGGCGGACACTATGCGTGAGCGACCTTTTGTAAAAGAAGGAGCGAGGCCGGGCAAGAAATGGTCGCCGTTGCTGCGCGGAAGTTTAATAAACAGGTACAGAAATTTATGGAACGATGATTATTGGATACTTTATGGGGAATGGCTCGCAGCGCCGCGTGACAAAACAATTTTCGAAGCACCAGAAAAACTTATGGTTCGGCAGACGGGAGATTCAATAATTGGAACATCGATTGAAGGGACTTTTTTTGCAAGAAACAATATGCACATACTTTTACCGAAAAACGGATCATACGATTTACGATACCTGTTAGCCTTTTTAAATTCGACAACTATGGATTTCTGCTACAGTATCATGAATCCAGAAAAAGGTGAAGCATTGGCGGAAGTAAAAAAGCAACACGTAGAACGATTGCCGATCAGCCCAATCGATTTTTCTGCTCCGTCAGAAAAGAAAATCCATGACAACATCGTTTCCATGGTTTCCTCACTTCTCACTCTCAATAAAAAGCTTCCCCGCGCCACCGGCCAGGGAAAGGTCCTTATTGAGCGTCAAATCGAATCCATTGACCGCAGAATAGACGAACTCGTCTACGAATTGTACGGGTTGACCGAGGAGGAGATAGGGATTGTGGAAGGCGATGAAAGAAAATGAAAGGTAAACTGTGAAGCAAATAAACATACTGCTTTACTTGTATGCTTTAGGAATATTTATATGGTTCTAATCTATCAGCATTCGCCAGTAAATTGAAGCGGGTGTTACGGCGTTTAATTTAAAGGAAGGATTCATTATGTCAAACATGAAAGATGCATTTTATCAAATCATCTCTCATTTTCAGCATGATAAAGATCATCTTGCTAAAATATTATTAGGCCCCGCATGTGAGCATTGGTTAAGATCTGAATCAAGCTATGCATTAAATTTTGGGGAAAAAAGATATTTTCAACTTAAAAACCATGAATATGTTTATGAGGAAAATAAGAAAAGAGATATAACATTTTATAACGCTTACGATAAACCAAAAAGAGTAATAGAAATTAAAGCAATTTACCCCCTTGATACATTTTCTATAAAGGATAAATGGTTATTACCACTAAAAAAACAATTATTAACTCCAAAGAAGGGTGAAAATGGAGTTAGATATGTTGGACTTATATTTGCAATTTGGTTAAATGATTATAAGGATAAAATAACAGAAGCAAATTATTATTCAAATCTATCTGGTTTTTTGAAGGATATATTTCCCTCGAAAGAATTTACTACACAACATGGATACTATTTTGAACCTATTTTAAGTAAATATAAGGTAAATTGGCTGAAAGAAAATTATGAAATTTCATTAAAAGCAACATATTTAACATTAAAGAAACCATTGTTACGCGCCCGATCTTAATGAGGAACTGCTGCAAAATGTTCGGGTTATTTTGTAGATATGTACGGAATAATTTACGGTTCTAAACTCTCGGCAGTTACCTATGAACAAGCGCGTGTTTTAGAGCCGATAGTTGAGATTTGGAATGAAAGATTTGAACAAGCGTATAATAATAGGATAGTGCTTACACAAAATCTATAAGGAGCAATAAATAATGGCAATTCCTCAGCTAACTATAGAACAGGTTCAGGCCATCATTCCTTCAGCCGCTGATATTCAAGAAGTGGACCGTGGCGGCCAGAAGATTGTGTTTTCCGGGATTATTGATGGCCGGAAGTATGCACTCAAATTCATGGCCCCGAATCCCTCTCAAGTAAGCGGGCAAAACAGCGAATTTTTGGACGACGTAACCTCGCGAGCGCAACGAGAGGTCGAAACCATGCAACAATGTTCGACACCCCACTTGGTTGGTATGGGTCCAATCGGTCTTAACACAACGGATATTATGGGAGATCCACTAATTTACTTCAGCGAAGAATTTGTGGAAGGGGAGAATCTGCGCTCACATCTTCAATCCAATGGCGTTTTTTCGGTTTCCGAACTAGTCCGTCTCGCTTTTCACATGTCTGAAGCGATTAAGGCGATTTGGCAATTTTCTAAAATACATCGAGACATCAAACCGGGAAACATCATGCGGAGAAACGACAATGGGAATTTTGTCCTTTTGGATATGGGTTTGGTTTTCGATTTGCAGGACGAATCTCTCTCCGTTTGCCCGGTTGGCACTCCACTCTATTTTTCTCCAGAGCAAATGGACTTCAATAATCGAAGAACGATTATGAATTTTCGTTCTGACCTTTTTTCGCTTGGTACCGTTATGTATGAGATGGCAACGGGACACCACCCTTTCACACAAGGCGCAACGACAACATGGGATGTCCTGGGTAATATAGCCAATGCCATACCTCAGGCCCCGAGAACATTGCGCCAGGAACTTCCCGAGAAACTCAGCGATATAATCATGCGGCTTCTTGCTAAACGACCGGCTCTGCGATACCGCAGTATCGAGTTGTTCCAAAGAGCGCTTCTTGAAGTTGAAATCGAAGGAGGCATACAATGAGCATACTGGCGCAATGTGGATATGGACGGGGCGACAGAATCGAGCAAGGTTTGAATGATGGTGTTATTCATGGCGTCGTTATGAGTCCACGCGACGAAAGACGCGAACGATTGGAACAAGATATCCAGAGTTGGAGCAGCAGCTATCCGAACGCTTTAGTCCTGTTCGATCCACAATTCTATGCTGCCAATCTTAACAATCCTCGCGATGGGCATCTCAGCGAATTTGACTATTACAACAATAACAGCGGACTAGGGCGGACGCATTTTTCAGGAACGCGCATTCAAGGCTATGTCAGAGAATGTCTTGATTATCAGCACCAGACCTTTGGAAGCGATTTGACTTATTTGATCTCCCCGACTATTCTCTTCGATGCCTTTCGAGATTCCTGGAGCCAGATTGCCTTGAATATGGCCGTCGAATCGGCGGACTACCGTTCCAAACTCAATTCGCCCCAACCTTTACTCATTTCGCTGGTTATTTCCGAAACCGCATTCCAAACGATGGATGCCGTCGAAGAATTTCTTGACGCCCTTACAGAAATAGATGCCCAAGGTTTCTATATCATCATCCGTCGGAATTCGGCATCCGTGCAGAACGTCATGGAATCCACGCAATTAGGTCGCTTTATGTATTTCTGCCATGTCCTCGCAACCATCAACGAATATGACATCATCGTCGGATACAGCGATTGGCACAGTTTTCTTCTGGAAGC